>JACIYD010000139.1 GCA_014360105.1 Clostridia bacterium | reverse complement strand
CCGCCGTGCCCAGGTCCGGCTGGAGCATGATCAGACCCACCGCCGCGCCCAGGACGGCCAAGGGCGGCAAGAGGCCCTCGCGGAAGGAAGCGATTTGTTCCTGACGGCGACTTAAGGTACGGGCCAGGTAGAAGACCATGGCCAGTTTCACCAATTCGGACGGCTGAAAGGTGAGGGAACCGAAAGCCAGCCAGCTTTTCGCTCCCCGGGTGGCCAAACCCGCAAACAAGACCATTAACAGCAAAAAGAGGGTGAAGAGCAAAAAGCTGTTGGCCCACTTTTCCAGCCGGTAATAGTCGCACCGCAGGGCGATGAAGAGGCCGAGAAGGGAAAGCAGCGCCCAGACACCCTGCCGTTTGAGATAGTAAAAGGCGTCGTGGTGGCTGAGCATGGCCGCGTAGGAACTGGAACTGAAGACCATGACCACGCCCAGGGCGACCAGGGTGATCGCGGCAAGAAAAATAAAGAAATCGGGTGCCTGTCGCCGAACCATACTTACCCCTCCTTCACATCCTGCCGCCGCAGCACCAGTTCTTTGAAAACCTCGCCCCGCTCCTCGTAGTTGGCGAACATGTCCCAACTGGCGCAGGCCGGGCTGAGCAGGACGACATCGCCCGGCCGGGCGACCTCTCGCGCCCGCGCCACCGCCGCCGCCAGGGAGGAAACGCGCGAGATTTGCGCGAGACCCACCGCCCGCGCCGCCTCTTCCAGGAGAGGCGCGGCCTCACCCAGGAGAATAAGGTGTTTGACCCTGCCCCGCATTTTCTCCGCCAGCGGCAGGAAGGAGGCTCCCTTGGCCCGGCCGCCGGCGATGAGCACGATCGGCTCCTCGAAGGCCTCCAGCGCCCGCATGGTGGCCTCGGGATTAGTCCCCTTGGAATCGTTGACGTAGAGGACGCCGTTCTCGGTGGTCACCGGCTCCAGGCGGTGCGGCACCGCGCGAAAAGTGGCCAGGGTATGGGCCAGGCTTTCCGCAGGCAGGCCGAAGGTCCAGGCCGCCGCCACCGCCGCGAGGCAGTTTTCCCAATTGTGCCGGCCGCGCAGGGAAAACGCCGACACCGGCAGCAGGCGGACACGTTTCCCCTGATGCGCCACTGTTACCGTCCCTTCATCCAGGAAGACCCCTTCCCCCAGGACGTAGCGCGTGCTGAAATAAAAGACGCGTCCGGGCACGTCCGCCGCCATGGAGCGGACCAGAGGATCGTCGAAGTTGAGCACGGTCCAGTCGGCCGCGCCTTGCCGGGCGAAGATACGCGCCTTGGCCGCGGCGTAGCCGGCCAGGTCGCCGTGCCGGTCAAGATGGTCGGGCGCCAGGTTCAAAATGACCGCCACCTGCGGCGCAAAGGTCTCTACCGTCTCCAACTGGAAGCTGCTCACTTCCACCACCAGCACCGCACCTTGCGGGGCGCGCACGACCTCGGTCACGAGAGGCACGCCGATGTTCCCCGCGACCGCGACCGCGCGGCCCGCGTCGCGAAACATTTGGCCCACGAGCGCCGTCGTCGTGGTCTTCCCGTTGGTTCCGGTGATGGCGATCAACGGCCGGTCGGTAAGACGGTAGGCCAGTTCGATCTCGCTCCAGATCGGAATTCCGGCCGCTCTGGCCGCCTGCAAGGGGGCTTCGCCGAGGGGTACCCCGGGGCTGGTTACCACCAGGTCGTAGAGACCGGCGCTCACCGGAGGGTAGCCCCCCGCCACCACCTGCACCAGCGGCGGCAGACCGTCGAGATTGAGGGCCGAGGCCGGCTGCCGGTCGGTGAGAGTAACCGCCGCTCCCAGGGAAGCAAGCACCCGTGCCGCCGCCTGCCCGCTTTTCCCGGCACCGACGACGAGCACACACTTACCCGCCAGATCATTAACCCGCTCTGTCACGCAGCCCGCCTCCTGTAACATGTGCATTCCTCCGTCCTGCGCTTACCCGCTAGCTTTTCATGAGCGCCACCGCCAGCGCGGCCAAAAGCCCCCCGGCCAGCCAGAGGGTACGCACCACCTTTACCTCCGACCAGCCGCCCAGCTCCAAGTGGTGATGGTAGGGGCTCATGCGCCAGAGCCGCCTGCCGGTAAGGCGGAAAAACAAGACCTGGGAAACCACCGAAAACGTTTCCCAGACGTAAATGCCGCCGATGAGGACAAGCAATAATTCGGTACGCGTAAGGACGGCCAGGCTACCCAGAACGGCGCCGATGGCCAGCGACCCGGTATCGCCCATGAAGACCCGTGCCGGATGCCGGTTATAGGCCAGAAATCCGGCGCAAGCCCCGGCCAGGGCGGCGGCGACCACACCCAACTCGGCGTAGCCGAACTCCGCGCAGACGAAGACGTACGCCAGGGCGGCTACCACGGCGACGCCGGCGGCCAGCCCGTCCAGCCCGTCGGTAAGGTTCACGGCGTTGCTGCTCCCGACCACCACCAGCGCGCCAAAGGGGAGGTACCAGTAACCGAGCGGCCACTGCTGCTCGAAAAGCGGTAGCCAAACGTCCGTTCCCCGGCCCAGGGAGAAAACGGCCGCCACTGCCAGACTGAAGCCCAGGACGAACTGGCCGAGCAGTTTTTCGCGCGCCCTAAGACCCAGGGAGCGTTTTCGTCCCACCTTAAGATAGTCATCGCCAAAGCCCAAAAGGGCAAAGCCGGCAGTAGTGACGAGCACCAAAAAAACCGAAAGCCCCCTACCGCCCCAGGCCAGGCTTGCCAGCGCAAAGGCGGGGAGAAAAATCAAACCGCCCATGGTCGGTGTCCCGCTTTTTCCCAGGTGCCGCGCCGGTCCGTCGTCCCGCACCACCTGGCCCAGCCGCTGGGCACGCAACAGCGGAATGACCAGCGGGCCCAGCGCCAGGCTCAAGACGAGCGCGGTACAAAAGCCCCCTAGCGCGAGGCGCAGCTCCATCCTAGCCCTCCCCTTGCAGGGCCGCCACCAGATGCTCCAGGGCCAAGGCACGCGAAGCCTTTACCAGCACGAGATCACCCGCGCGCAGGTTCTCCCGGAGAAAAGGCAGGGCCTCCTCCTTGGTAGCAAAGACATGAACCCGGTGGGCAGGCATTCCGGCGGCTACGGCGGCGCGTGCTGCCTCCGCGGCCAGCGGCCCGATGGTGACCAAGAGGTCGATCTTCAGGGCCGCTGCCATTTCGCCCACTTCCCGGTGTGCCGGCCCGGCGTACGTCCCCAGCTCGAGCATATCCCCCAGCACCGCCACTGCCCTCTCCGGGCGGCGCTCGGCCAGCACCGTCAGGGCCGCCTTGGTCGAGGCCGGGTTTGCATTGTAGGCGTCGTTCAAGACAAGCGACCCTCGCGGACCGGGAATGGCTTCCAGGCGCATCCCGCCCGCGCGCATCTCGGCCAGAGTCTGGACCATTGCCTGCGGCGCCAGCCCGAGATAGAACCCCAGCGTGAGGGCGGCCAGCGCGTTCGCCACGTTGTGCCGCCCCCAGAGGGGAAGATGTAGCGCCACCGGCTCCCCCTCGAAGAGGACGGTGCAAGCGTAGCCTTGGGGTGTAGGCCTTACCTCCCTGGCCCGGACCTGGGCCCCGGGATCGAAACCGTAATAGCGCACCGTACAGTGGCTTTTCTCCCCCAGGCGGCGGCAATACGGATCATCATAATTGAGCACGGCAAGGCTGCCCGGGGCAAGGCTTGCCAGGAGTTCCCCTTTTGCCGCCGCGATGTTTTCTAGCGAGCCCAGCCGTTCTAGATGCGCCGGGCCGACGTTGGTGATGACGCCGCTGTTCGGCTGCGCCAGGGAACAGAGAAAGGCAATTTCGCCCCGCCCGCGCATCCCCATTTCCACGACGAGAGCCCCGTGCTCGGGGCCCAGTTGGCATAGGGTCAAGGGGAGGCCGATTTCGTTGTTGAAGTTGCCGGGTGTGGCCAGCGTCTGCCAGCGGAGGCCGAGCACCCTGGCCACCATCTCCTTGGTCGTGGTCTTGCCCGTGCTGCCGGTCACCCCCACGGCCACGAGGTCGAACTGGGCACGGTAGGTTTTGGCCCACTGCTGCAAAGCGCTTAAGGGATCGGGTACGCTGATCAGACAGAACTCCCGCGCGCCGGCCACATTCGCCGGCACCCGCGCCACCACCGCCCCCACCGCTCCCCGCGCCAGGGCCGCGCCGACGAAATCGTGCCCGTCAAAGCGCTCACCGCGTAAGGCGAAGAAGAGTTCGCCCGGTTTGATGCTCCGGCTGTCGGTAGAAACACCGGCCACCCGGAGATCGCCGTGCCCGCACACGAGCGCGCCGCCGATGGCCCGTCTGATGTTTTCAACCGTGGTTGCCTGCATCGCCACTCCCCCGCAGCAGTGCGCGTACCACCTGGCGATCGTCGAAAGGGATGACGCGGTCCGCAAGAATCTGGTAGGTTTCATGGCCCTTGCCCGCAATCAGCACCAGGTCTCCGGCGCGGGCCATCTCCAGGGCGCGGGCAATGGCCTGGTAGCGGTCCGGCTCGACGAGGTAACGTTCGCGGCGCACGGCGAGAAACCCGGCCAGGATTTCGGCGATGATCTGTTCCGGATCTTCGCTGCGTGGATTGTCCGAGGTAATAATGGTCAGGTCGCTCTGGCGCGCCGCAATGGCGCCCATCTGCGGCCGTTTGCCGCGGTCCCGGTCACCGCCGCAACCGAAAACGAGGATGAGCCGCCCGGGGGTAATGGCCCGGGCCGCCTCCAGCACATTGGCCAGGCCGTCCGGCGTATGCGCGTAATCGACCACCACGGTAAAGTCCTGCCCGGCTTCGACCCGCTCAAAGCGTCCCGGCACCCCGGTGACCTCGCCCAGCGCCCGCGCCACGAGTTCGGGCGCGATCCCCTCTTGCCAGCCGACGGTCCAGGCGGCGAGCGCATTGGCAACGTTAAAGCCCCCGGTCAACTTGAGCTCCAGTTCCCGGCGGCCGCCCGGCCACAAGACCTCAAGAACCGAGCCCGTGGTCCCGAGCTTGAGCTTTTCCGCCCGAACGTCCGCCTTCTCTTTAAAACCGTAGGTGTATACCGGAACGCGGGTTACCCGGGCCAGTTCCCGGCTGGCAGGGTCGTCGGCGTTGAGGACGGCGTATTGCTTGCCCGCGCGCTCCGGTTCCAGCAGGCGGAAGAGCTTCGCCTTGGCCGCGAGATAACTTGCCACATCGGGATGAAAGTCCAGGTGGTCCTGGCTGAGGTTGGTAAAAACGCCTACATCGAAAGAACAGCCTCGCACCCTTTCC
>JACIYD010000138.1 GCA_014360105.1 Clostridia bacterium | reverse complement strand
GGATGAAGCCGGTCAAAGGCGCCGCAGCGGACCAGGTTTTCCAAAAGATCCCGGTCGACCCGCGTCATTTGGTAAAAGTCGGCGAGCGAGGCAAAGGGGGCTCTGGCCCGCTCGCGGAGGATGGCCGCAAGAGTACCCGCACCCATCCCCTTTACCCGAGAGAGGGGCACGCGCAGGCCACCCTCTTCGAGGGTAAATCTTTCGCCGCTCGCGTTGATATCCGGCGGCAAAAACCTGATCCCCCGGTGCCGCGCTTCGTTGACCAGGGTGGCGGGGGCGTAGTAGCCCATGGGCTGGTTGTTCAAAAGGGCGGCAAAAAACGGCGCCGGATGGTGCGCCGCGAGATAGGCCGTCCAGTAAGAGGTGATGGCGAAGGCGGCGGCGTGCGCCTCGCAAAAGCCGTAACTGGCATAGCCCTCGAGGCAGGCGAAAACGGCCCGCGCCGTCTCTGCGGCGATGCCCCTTGCCGCCGCCCGGCGCACGAACTCCTCGCCCACGGCCCGCATCTCCCCGTGGGAGCGGGCGTGGGTCATCAGCCGCCGCAATTTATCCGCCTCCCCGGGGGTAAAGCCGGCCAGTTCCGTGGCGATGGCGATCACCTGCTCCTGGAAGAGGACCACGCCGTAGGTCTTCTCCAGGATGGGTTTAAGCTTCGGGTGAAGATAGCTTACCGGCTCTTCGCCCCGCCGCCGGGCGACGAAGGGGTCCACCATGTTCCCCTTGATGGGACCGGGCCGGATGAGGGCAAGGCTCGCCACCAGGTCTTCAATGTGCGCCGCCTCAAGCCTTGTCTGCAAGGCCCGCTGCGCCGGGCTTTCCAGTTGAAAGACCCCCACCGTTTTTCCCCGGTGAAGCAGCCGGTAGGTGGCCGCATCGTCAAGGGGAAGCCGGCGATAGTCAAACCCGGGCACTTGCGCCCGCACCTCCTCGGCCGCGTCCTCCAGGACGCTCAACGCCTTCAAGGAGAGGAGGTCGAGCTTGACCAGGTTCAGGTCCTCCACGTCGTCCCGGTCGAACTGGGCGATTTTCACCCCCTTGGCCGCCAGCTCCAAAGGCGTAACCGTGGTGATGGGGCGATCACTGACGATAAGACCCCCCAGGTGGGTGCCGAGGAAGCGGGGGAACCCGGCGATGCGGGCGCAGGCGGCAAAAAGACGGCGGTAGCGCGCCTCGCGCCAGGGGCCGCGGCGCAGCTCGGGGTATTGCGCGAGCGCCGGGGCGATGTGGTCTGCCGGGAGGTAAGGCAGACTTTTGGCCAGGGCATCCAGCTCTTCCCCGGCATAGCCCAGCGCCTTGCCCAGGTCGCGCACCGCCGACCTGGCCTGGTAGGTGGAGTAGGTGGCCACGGCCGCCACCCTCTCTTCCCCGTATTTGCGGTAGACGTACCCGGCCACCTCATCCCGGCGGCGCGCGTCGAAGTCGAGGTCGATGTCGGGCTTTTCCGCCCGCTCCAGGCTCAAAAAGCGCTCGAAGGCCAGGTTCCGGGCAATCGGGTCCACCTCGGTGAGGTAAAGACAGTAGGCCACCGCACTCGCCCCGGCCGAACCGCGGCCGGAAAAGCGAATTCCCCTGGAGCGGGCGTACTCGGCGATGTCCCAGACGACCAGGAAATAATCGGCATAGCCCAGGCGTGCAATCACCCCAAGCTCCTTTTCCAGCCGCTGCCGCACCGCCGCGGTGAGGGAGCGGTAACGCTCCCTCGCACCCCGATAGACCAGTTCCCGCAGGAGGGCGTCCGCCGCTTGGCCCGACGCCAAGGGAAATTTGGGGTAACGCCTTTCCTCCAGGGCCAGGGCCGGCCGGCAGCGCGCGGCGATCTCCAGGGTGTTGGCGAGCGCCTCCGGGCACCAGGCGAAGGAGGCGGCCATAGTCTTGGCGCTCTTGAGGTAGGCTTCGTCGTTTAGCGGGCGCTCGGGGTGAACCTCCTCGAGGGTAATCCCCAGCCTAACACAGGTGAGGAGATCGTGCACCGGGAAGTCTTCCCGCGCGGCATAGTGGACGTTATTCGTGGCCACCACGCCGATGCCCAGGGCCTGCCCCAGCTCCACCAGCCGGTGGTTTAAAAAGCGGTCGCCGGGCAAGAGCGTGCCCTGGAGCTCCAGGTAGAAGCGGTCCTGCCAGAGCTGCCGGTAGCGGCGGGCGGCGCTTTCCGCCTCCGCGTAACGCCGCGCGAGGATCAGGCGGGGGATTTCCCCCCGGCGGCAGCCCGAAAGGGCAATCAACCCCTCCCGGTAACGCACCAGGTCCTCCCAGGCACAGCGGGGCCGGCCGCGCGGATTGGCGAGGTGAGCACGGGTGAGCAGGCGGCAGAGGTTGGCGTAGCCGTCCGGATCCTGGGCCAGCAAGGTGAGGTGGAAACCGCCGGCCAGGGTGACCTCGGCCCCCTGGATGGGTTTGATTCCGGCTTCTTGCGCCGCGCGGGCAAAGCGCACCGCCGCGCTCACGTTGTTGTGGTCTGTGAGGGCCAGGGCCGGCATGTCCAGGGCAGCCGCTCTGGCCACCAACGCATCCACGGGGCTCGCCCCGTCGCGGAAGGAAAAGGGAGAGTGCAGGTGCAGGTGGACGAAAGTTTGGTCAGGCATTGTCAGTCGTAGACCTTGTAAAGGTGCCAGGTGCCCCGGGCCTCATCCCGGTAGATCTCCCACAGGCCGCCGCCGGCGGTCCGCAGCCGGAAGAAGAGCTTGGGCGCTTCCTCCTCCCACCAACGGCCGGTATCCCGCCACACTTCGAGGATCTCAAGGACGGCGTAGCTTTTCCCGCGCCAGCGGAAAGCCCGGGGCACATCGCCTTTCAGGCTTACCTCCAGCTCTCCGTGCAAGGCATCCTACCCCCGGATTCTCTGACTTTTTCCGTCTCCCATCCTTGCCCCCCGGCCTACGGCCCCGGATCCGACCGCCCCCCAAAGCGCCAGGGGTCGTAAAAGGCGAGCATCCTTTCCCGGCGGTCGGGCACGAGAGCCGAAGCGCGGGCCAACCGGTGCTTCTGGTTCATCTCCGCCAGCACCCGCTCCAGCCGCAGCCGCCGCAGGTGCTCTTCCCCACCGAAAAGGGCGAGCTGTTCCACCGGCGCGGGTACCAAACGCCTCACCGTGGCCGTGAGGCGCTCTACCGGGGCGCAAAGGCCAAGGCGCGGGAGCAGACACATAAGGTGCAGTGCCAGATCCGCCGGCAAACGGCCGTGCCCGAAGCGGCTGACGGCCCCGGCTGTACCCTTCTCCGTCTCGGCCTCCAGCGCCACTTCCAGATAGGCCAGGCCCTTGCACCGCAGGCGGCCCGCCAAAAGGCCGGCCAGTTCCTTGCAGGCGGTCGTTAGGGCCTCCCGGTTAAAAACCCCGTTGAGGGTAACACTCGCCGTCAGGGAGGACGGCAATGCCGTACCGGGGCCTTGCTCATGGCTGCTCATGGAAGAATTGCTCATCGCCCTTTACACCGGCGGTACCAAGGAATATAATGTTGCTAGGCCGATATTAAGGGTACCGGGTAATCATTATTGTACACCCCGGGTGAACAGGAGTCAAGAAGACATCTAGCTGGCGTATCCCCACTTTTGTCGGGCGGTCATTGGCTCACAGCACAAGACTTCGCGCGTCGCGGTGAGCGAGCTTTTCGCGAGGGCGAGGGCGCAAGTCCGGCCGAAGGCCACGGATGGCCACCAGCTCCCGCGGCGCCATGGAGGGCGCGCACGAGCCGGGAGCCCGCCGGAACTCGAAGCTCGAGCACCAGTATCGCCCGCGAGGCTCACGCCAACGAGGGGGCCAAAGACCGCAAGAGGCAAACTGGGGATAACCCAGGACATCTAGCCGGTCTATGCCCAATTTAATCATTGCGGTCCTTGGCTCTGGGCACAAGACCTAGAACATCTAGAGAAGACAAGGCGGGGCTGCGGCACGGCAGGCTGGCGCAAGAAGAACTAGGCAAGAAGGTGGAGGTGGAAGGCGTGGAAACAAGAAGGAAGAATACCGGCAGCGCCGCCCTGGGTCAGTACCTTGGCGCAAAAAGGCTCGCCCTCGGCCTCTCCTACCGGGAACTGGCGCAAAAAGTCGGCAAGGCTCCCTCAACCATCCAGGCCTGGGAACAGGGGAAGCGCATGCCCGGGCTGGACGACCTTTTCGTCCTCGCCCACGCGCTCCACACCGAACTCGGCGAACTGGTGGACCTGGCCGCCACGCCGGTGCGCGAGCTGGAGAAGCGTCTCGCCGCCGCCCAGGAGCGACAGAAAAAAGCGCTACAGGCCGCCCGCCGGGGAGGAACTGCCGGCCGCGCCACCCGGGCCGCCCAGGAGGCGGCACGGGAAGTAGCCTTCCTGCAAAACCTTCTCGCCCAGCGGCAAAAGCAGCAGGACCGGCCTCGCTTGCCCCAACGGGTCGTTCCCCTCTACGATCTCAAAAGCGTGCCCCTCCTCGGGCGCATCCGCGCAGGGCGGCCGCACCTCGCGGTGGAAGAGGCGGTGGGCTACACCGGCGTACCCCACGACGTCGACGTCGACTACGCCCTCACGGTCGAAGGAGACAGCATGGTGGGCGCCGGGATCGCCCCCGGCGACGTGGTGTGGGTGAAACAGGCGGAAACGGCAAACCACGGGGAAACCGTGGTGGCGCTCTTGCGGGGAGAAGAAGTGACGGTAAAGCATCTCATCAAAGAAGGAGAACGCTATTTCCTCCGGGCAAACAATCCCACCCGCGCCTATCCCGACCTGCCGCTCGGCCCGGAAGACCGCATCATCGGGGTGGTTCAGCGCGTGGTAAAAAAACCGGGGCCGCCGCCCCGGCTTCCATCACAACCGCTTCCACGATAAGCGTACGCCCTACGGCGTCTCCTCGGCGTCCGGCGTGCTTTGCCGGCGACGGTGGCCGTCCTGGGTGCTGTAGTAATAGCGGTAATGGTAGTAATAGTAGCCGTCGGTTTCGGGTTTGAGACCGTTCAGCACCGCCCCCAGCAGGCGCACGCCCGTTTTCTCCAGCGTCACCTTCGCCTCGCGCAGCAGGTCGGTCCGGGTTACCCCCGCGCGGGCCACCAGAATGGCCCCGTCCGTCAGCGGCGCCAAAACCGCCGCATCGGTCACGGCCAAAAGAGGCGGCGTGTCCAGCAGCACCTGGTCGTAGGCGCCGGTAAGCCGCGGCAAGAGCCGCCGCATGCGGGCCGAACCCAGCAGCTCCGCCGGGTTCGGCGGGATGGGCCCGCTGGTAAGAA
>JACIYD010000137.1:2088-5201 GCA_014360105.1 Clostridia bacterium | reverse complement strand
GGTCTCGTTTTGACGGTGGCCACGCGGTGATGCACACGGGAAAACTGAGCCAGCGGGAGGTGGCTCTAGAGACGATTCGCGCCTACATTCGTTTTTACGGTCGCTGGTCGCGCTTGACCCAGGTTCTGTCGGGCATTAAAGATTATCTCTTAGCGCCTAAGGCTTGACCAGGCAGGAGGTCGAGAAAACCCCATGGAGGAGTTGGCGGGCCGCCAATGGTGGAAGGAACTTCGTGCCGTTATGCCAGTGGAAAACGGATCGGTCTTGTATCTTAAGGAGAGGCAGTTATTCCTGGAGAAGTATTCCCCGGCGATGATCGTCAACCAACTGGCGCACCAACTGGGCGTGGACCCACGGGCCTTGCGGCGGCGGTTGCGCAAACTTCTCGGCCGGCGGATGGTGCCCCTGCCCCTGCTGCCCGATCTGACCCTGGTACCCGTACGCGTACGCCAGGGCCCCGGGCCAATGTGGGGTTATCTGGTATACGAACAGGCAATACTTTACCGCCGCATTCAGGAGCCACCCTTCCGCAGCGCCGTTTACCTCAACGATGGAGTGGTCATTCCCACCCTCCTTACCGCGGGGACACTACGCCGCGTCTGGCGGGAGACCATTCTGGCCAAGAGGGAAGAGAGACGCTATTACCGCGTGCCGCAGCCGCCCGACCCGCGGGTTAACGAACGGTGGCCCGTCCCGCCACACCCCTGGTTTCTCCACCACGCTACCCGCCAGGAAGGGCCGCTTTGAGCCTCAAGTCAGACGACGATTAGCAGGGAACAAAGGGGGCATAATAATCCATGAGGTGAAGGCGGTGAAAGAAGTAATTGTCGAAGGGGTGGCGGTGTTCGCCTTCGTCGTTGTCGGCCTCTTGACCCTTTACTACCTGCGCCAGCGGGAGCGCGTATAAATGCTGCCGATTCTTGAAGTGTTTGTCCAAACCGTGCTGGCCTTCAGCGCCGTCATGGTTTACGCGCGTCTTCTGGGAAAACAGCAGATCGGCCAGCTCACCTTTTTCGAATATGTTAACGGCATTACCTTTGGCAGCATCGCCGCCGTTCTCGCTACCGACGTGGAACCGACTCATACCTGGCTCCACTTTTTAGGCCTTACTTTATTTGCCGCTTTAACTTACCTGATGGGCTCCGCAGCCCTGCACAGCCGACCGGCGCGCAAACTGATCGCCGGCGAACCCACCATCGTAGTCCACAACGGCAAGATCCTCGAGGACAACATGCGCAAGATGCGGTACAACCTGGATGAACTGAACATGCAGTTGCGGGAAAAGAACATCTTCAATCTGGGCGACGTCGAGTATGCCATCCTTGAGCCTGACGGTAACCTGAGCGTACTTCCCAAATCGCAAAAACGGCCCGTAACCGCAGCCGACCTTGGCCTGCCTACCGGCTACGAAGGCCTGGCCAGTGAATTGGTCGTCGACGGTCAGGTCGTGTTCCAGAACCTGCGCCAGAACAACCTGAGCGTAGAGTGGCTGCGCCAGGCACTGGCGGCAAGAGGCATAACCGATCTCGGCGAGGTGGCCTACGCCGCTCTGAATAGCGACGGTACGCTCTATGTAGATCTTAAACGCGATAACTTGCCACAGCCCGTGGATATTACCGACCTACCGGAGCCTCCGGCGACACCACCGAAACCGCAGCCGGAAAAGGGGGAAAAACCTTGAGGATCAAATTCGGTACCGACGGCTGGCGAGGTATCATCGCCGATGATTTTACTTTCGCCGGGGTCGCCGCGGTGACCCAGGCCATTGCCTCGTATTTGCGGGAAAACAAGGAACAACGCCCGGTGGTCGTCGGCTACGACTGCCGCTTCCTGGCCGAGGAGTTTGCCACCCGGGCGGCAGAAGTGCTCACCGGCAACGGGTTCGCCGTCCGCTTGACCGAACGCCCAACGCCCACGCCGGTCGTCGCCTTCGGCGTGAAACAATACGGCGCCGCGGGGGCGGTAATGATCACGGCGAGTCACAATCCGCCGGCGTACTGCGGCCTGAAATTCATCCCCGCTTATGCCGGGCCGGCCACGGATGATATTACCTCCGGCATCGAAGCGCGCCTCGCGCCGGACCAACCGCCCCGGCTCCTTGCCCTGGCCGAGGCGAAAAAACAGGGTCTTTTTGAGGAGGTCGATCTGCGGGAGGAGTACTTCGCCCATCTTGGGGGCCTGGTGAGGTTAAAGGCAGCGAGGAAGTTGAAGATTATTGTCGACGCCCTCTACGGCGCGGCGGCGGGTTACCTTGACGATTTCCTCGCCACCACCGGCCTCCAGGTGCAGCTCCTCCACGGCGAAAGGGATCCGCTTTTCGGCGGCAGCGCCCCCGATCCCACACCGGCCAACCTGGGGACACTTGCCGAAGCGGTCCGCCGCGAGGGGGCGGACCTGGGGCTGGCCCTGGACGGCGACGGGGACCGCTTCGGCGTCGTCGACGGCCAGGGCGCCTACTGGTCGGTAAACAAGGTGCTTGCCCTCCTGCTTTATCACCTCATCCAAACCCGCAACTGGCGCGAAGGAGAAGTGGTGCGCACCGTGGCCACCACGCACATGCTCGACACCCTGGCGCAACGTTTTGGCCTGACGATGTATGAGACGCCGGTGGGCTTCAAATATGTGGGGCAGCGATTGCTGGCGGGCGCCTTATTCGGCGGCGAGGAAAGCGGCGGTTTGAGTATAGCCGGGCATATTCCGGAGAAGGACGGCATTTTGGCCGCCTGCCTGGTGGCGGAAATGGTGGCCACGCGCGGTCCGCTGGGTATTTGCCAGCGCCAACTGGCGCAACACGTCCGGCTCTTGGAAAGCCGCCGCTGGGACCTCGAGCTGGCCAACGGGCAGCGGGAGAAAATCGCCAAATCCCTCGCCCGTTACACGCCCGACCAGGTTGCCGGCCTCACAGTTACCAAGCGGGTAGAGGATGACGGGCTGAAGCTCTTATTGGAAGACGGGAGCTGGGTATTGCTCCGCCTCTCCGGCACCGAACCCGTGGCGCGGCTTTACGCGGAAAGTCCCGAGGCCGGGCGGCTGGAGCAAATCGGCCGTGATATGGCCAAGGATCTGGGTCTGCCGCTCAGCCCTTAGGATAAGAGGATAAGAAATCCCGTCCG
>JACIYD010000137.1:0-2078 GCA_014360105.1 Clostridia bacterium | reverse complement strand
TCCGCCGTCCGCCGGGCCTGCCGACCGGTGGGCGGCGGTCCGGGAAGATTTCGCGGTTACTCCGTTAGCGCAGGAAATAGTGGCGGTACTCTTCCGGCGTCAAACTGCGATAACACTCCGGGCAGAGTTCTCCCCAGCCCGGTACGGCTACCGGCCGTCCTTCCAGGACTTCTTCAACGAGGCTCAGAGAACGCCCGCACCTAAGACAACCATCCAGGACGGACAACGCTCTTCCCCCTTTTTTGCTGATCCTTGTCCTTAGCTTGACCCCACTGCGGCGAGAAATGCAAGGAAGTTCTTGTCAGAGGCCCGCGCAGCGATCTACCCCATAAAATGAATCAGGGGGTTACTGCCGATGCGCGAGGTCTTTGCTTACGCCTTGCCCTTGGGGAGCATCAGCCTGATATTTTTCCTCCTTTGGTGGGAAGGCCGCCGCCAGCCGCCCCCGACGGCCCTACTCTCCCTCCACCTCACCCCGGGTACGGCGGCCGAAGCACTAGAAGGAAGGGTGCGCCTTTATCTCTGGACGGCCTACTGGCAGGGCTGCGCCCCGCAAGTGCGGCTTGTAGACAGCGGCGCCAGTACTGCCGTATGCCAAATCGCCTTGCGCTTATGCCGCCTCTACCCGGCTGCGGTGACCTACCGCCGGGCGGATTTGCCAACGCTCGAGCAGGTTTTTGCCGATGAAGTTCCTTGAGGTTCCATGCGTGCCGCCAGCATATGGCAAAACCGGTACGGTTCCGGCCTTAAGGCAAGAGGCCGCGAGAACAGGTCCGATTAAGATTACCTCGCAAGTCGCGGCTCCTCAGGAGGTTGAGTAGTTGCTCCGGCGTGACCGCCTTGCCATCCGGCCGGATACTGCCCGCGTCCAGGCGGGGGAGGCGTTGGGGCGACCAGCCTCTTTGGACGAATTTTCCCCAGGTCGGGGCAAAGAGATAGCGATATCCTTCCTCCTGGGCCACCCTTGCCAGGACGCGCGACCAGCCGCTGCCCGGTACGGCGAAGTAAGGGCTGGCGTGGCCCAGGTGCGTTTCAATGGCTTTCCGGGCGGCCCGCAAATCCTTCCTGATGCGTTCCCGGTATTCCTCTGTCGTTTCCCTCCGCCCCTCCTTCGCTAGCCACTGCCGGCCCGCGTAAAAGCGGGTATCGGGGACTTTGTCCCCGTCGGTGTCGATGAGCTCGTGCCCGTTATGAGCGTGGGCATAGAAGCGAATATGGACCCCCGGGTCCCGTTCCATTTCCCGTATTTGTGCCCAGGTAAGTCGCCGGCCCCGGCCCACGTCGCCGGTAATGAGAAAGACGGCGGCCGGGATGGCCCGTTCCCGCAGGATGGGGTAAACCTCTTGGTAGAAGCTGGCGTAACCGTCGTCAAAGGTTAAAACAACGGCCTTCGAAGGGGGCACGTAGCGGCCCTCGAGGAACAGGCCCACCGCCTCCAGCGGCAGGAAGGTGTATCCCTCTTGCTGCAGGGCGTTGAGATGGCTCAGGAAGCGCTCGCGGCTGATGCAGTACCCGACCTCGGGCATGCCGATGTCGTGATAGGTGAGGACGGCCAGGCTTGCCGTGGGGACGAAGGCCGCCGCGAGCACGGGAACGCTCACCAGGCAGAGCAGGCAAAAAAGCCACAAGACAATCCTGTTAAGACGCAGAGTCACCGTGACAAGGCCTCCGCAGGCGATTACCGGCAAGCATTTCTGACCTATTATAATCCGCCCGTTCCTCGTCCGTCAAAGCGGAAGGCGACCTAGGTTATCCCCAGTTTGCCTCTTGCGGTCTTTGGCTCCCTCGTTGGCGTGAGCCTCGCGGGCGATACTGGTTCTCGAGCTTCGAGCTCCGGCGGGCTCCCGGCTCGTGCGCGCCCTCCATGGCGCCGCGGGAGCTATTGGCCATCCGTGGCCTTCGGCTTTAACGCGGCGGAGGGCGCAAGCCGACCGGAGGCCATGAACGATCCGGTCGCGGGAGCAAAGCCGGGCCAAGCCCCAGAAACTGGCATCTCGGAAGAGTGCCTCATGGGGCGCGGCTACACAACGCAGGGGGGAACTTGAGAAACTGGAATGTCGGGGAGAACTTGACACGTA
>JACIYD010000136.1 GCA_014360105.1 Clostridia bacterium | reverse complement strand
TCCATGCCTACCCGGTGCAGTTTCTTGGCTACCTTCTTCTCGTCTCCATCGAGCAAGAGCAGGAGTGCCTGTGCTCCGGTCACCGCTCGCTTCCTCCCGACGTGATTTTCCCAATGTGCTAAGGGACCCAGAGAGCAAATGTGTTTCGAGAATGTCCTACATCCATGGTAATACATCGGTCACAGCACCGATGACTTGAGTATACCCACGAAAGAGTTCATAATCCTCGCAGGCTCCCGCCAGCGTAGCACTCGTCGTCCAAGATTTCGGTTGCGATCTGAATCGGCATCTTTGCCGGTTCAAACACTAGTGGGATGGTGGCGGAACAACTTGGACGCCGCTGGCTGGCCTTTGATAATGAACAACGCTATCTCGCGGCTTCCGCGTTTCGGTTTCTGGATGATAAAGAGGAAATGGCACGGAATTTGTACCTGGAACTGGCCAAAGCTCCACCACACGGGGTTAACATCAAGGGGTTGGTTGGTGCCATAGAGCAGAGATCACTCTGGTAGGGGGCCGGGAACCTGTGCGCGGCAGGGCTTCAGGAGAAAATGCTCTCGAGGGAAACGGCGAAACCCTCAATGACGCCGGAAAAGACTTGCCCCGAGCCTTCCGCCCGCTGGGCCAGCTCAAACTTGCCCTCTTTTAGGGCATACACCTCCACCGCCTTCTCCTCCGGGTCTACCACCCAGTATTCCCGCACGCCGCACCGCTCGTAAACCCGGAATTTCTTCCGCAGGTCGTAGTAGGCCGTGGCCGGGGAAAGAATCTCCACCACCAGGTCCGGGGCACCGTTTATCCGGGCCGGCTCAACGATGGCGAGCCTTTCGCGGGAGATGAAGATTAGGTCCGGCTGGTAGGTTTCCGTTTCTCCCAGGTACACGTCTACCGGCGCGTCCAGAACCAGGCCCAGGTTGCGCTCGAGAACGTAACCGGCCATTTTGAGCTCGAGCTTCATGGAAACCACTTGGTGATAGGTGCCCGGCGCAGGTGTCAAGACCAACTCGCCTTCTATGAGCTGGTAGGGCGCTCCCTCGGGCAGCGCGGCGTAATCTTTGTAGGTGTACGTCTTCTTGCCTGTAGCGGCAAGCTCATGGATGGGTAAGCTCACTTTTCACCCCTCCTGCGGTTTCTGGGCCGGCAGAACACTCGGGCGCGACCGTCTCCCCAACTTAGGGCCAACTTGATCACCCCGGCCCTGGCGACCCCGTAATCTCATGATATCATGGTTAGCCCCACACCCGGGCCAGATCCAGCGACAAAGCGGAGAAGCAGCGGGGCACAAACGTGACCAGACCCTGGTAGGTGCCAATGTGAACGAAGACATCCCCTTCCCGGCAGTACTCCTCCAGGGTTTCAGCGTCCGGGTCCACCAGCCAGTAGTGATCCACGCCGTAACGGGCGTAGAGCTGCGCCTTAAGCCGCCGGTCGGTCTCGGCGCTGGCCGGGGAGAGGATTTCCACCACCAGATCCGGCGGGCCGGCGATGTTCTTGTCGGTGATGAGGTGATTCCGCTCACGCCCGATAAAAATCAGGTCCGGCTGGACCACGTTGTGCGGGCTTAAGACGACGTCCATGGGAGCGTAGAAAACCTCGCCTAAGTGGTTCTCCTCGACGTGCAGGGCCAGGATGAGTTCCAGCCGGCGCGAGATCCGCTGGTGCCTGGTGCTGGGGGAGGGGGTCACGCAAAGCACTCCTTCCAGAACTTCGTACCGCCTGCCGTCGTTGGGCAAGGCGCAGTAGTCCTCGTAGGTGAGCAGGATGCGGCCTGCCGGCGGCATAGGCTGGGTCATCATGCCTTTCGCCTCCCGTCGGAGCGGAACTCTTGCTTCTATCATAGTGCCCGCGTGGCGGCCGGTCAAGGATAAGGGTTTTCGGGCGAAGGAATACGTTTCGCCCAGGCGAGGGCCTCCGCCGCCAACTGGTAGGCTTCGGCCCGGGTGAGCAAGGCCGCATCGCCGCGCTGCCGCAGACGCGGGTGCTCGGGCCGGAAGGGTGGTGCCTCGGGACGGTAGTGACCCAGGAGCCGTGCCACGATTTCCCGGGCCCGCCCCAAGGTGAGCCTTTCTTCCGGCAGGGATTTCCGGGCAGGAGGCGGCAGCTTTGCGTCGGGAAAGGTGCGCCGGAAGGCGGCCTGGGCCAGGTTGGCGAAGGAGGCGGCGCTAATTTGCTCTTCCAGACGGTAGTGGTTTCTGTAGCCGGCGGCCACCAGGCCGAGGCGCTGCAGTTCCCGCACCGCCGGGTAGGCCCAGTGGCCGGCCACCGGATGCGCCAGGGAGAAGGCCGGCAGGTAGGCGCCTTGGGCGCGCAACACCTCCTGGACCTCGCGCACCAGGGCGGGGTCGCGCGCCAGCGCCCGCGGCGTTACCCCCTTGCCCGCCGCAAGCGCCGCGGCCACCCCGGCCGCTTGGCCGGTGACCATGCCCACCGGCACCACGCGCGCGCTCCCCGCGGCCAGGGAGGAATAGGAAGCCGCGCGCCCCACCACGAAGAGGTTATCCACGCCGAGGGGCACGAGACAACGCAGGGGGATGCCGTACATTTTGGGCCGGCCGAAGACCCAGCCGTAATTGCTCGGGTTGGTGGCCTGCACGTCGACCGGATAGGAGGCCACGGCGATCTGGTCCGGGAAGCAGCGGTTACCCAGGACGTCGTCGAGGGTGAGGAGGTACTCGCCCTTGATGTGCCTCGTTTCCCTGATGTAGAGCTCCGGCGCCGTGCCCGCGAGCCTCGCGCGGCCGAAGCCCGGGATATTCTGCCGCAAAAAGGAGACGACGCGCGGCACCTCCCGGCAGGCAAGGCTGTAACCCTCACGGTAGGAGGACGCATCCAGCCCGTTCACGCCGAAGATCTGGAGGGCGTTGACCAGGACACTGCCGTCGCGCTGCCGGCCGAGGTTGAGGCCCCGCAGCCGCAGCCGCTCGCTCCCGGGGCGGTAGCGCCGCGCCTCGCGCCAGAAACCCCAGGCAGAGCACGCGTCGGCGTCGGTACCCGCGTCGCCGTCCGCGGCGAGCGCCCGCCGGACGGCCTGCCAGTCTACACCGGCAAGCTTGAACACCAGGGTGGCCGCCATCATTTCCGGCACGCCGTAATCCTCGCCTCCCAGGGTATAGGGGGCGCCCGCGCTCGCCGCCAGGTCAGCGTCCTGGGTGGCGTCGACAAACACCCGGGCCGGGAACACGACCGCTCCCGCCCGCACGGTCGCCCTTACGGCCGTCAGCGCGCCCGTGGCGCTCACCAACGGCGAGACCGTCGCTACCCCGTAGAGCGCGTTCACCCGCGGCTCGCCGGCCAGCCACCTTTCCAGAATGCGCCCCGCTTCGCCGACGTCGAAAGAAGTGCCGCCCGCCTCGCGGTAGAATGCGGCAAAGAGGCCGCGCGTGAGCAGCTCCCCCCGGGGCCCGTAGTTCATGTCGAAGGAATTGAGCCAGCCGTATGTATAGAGCCCGCCCGGACCGTCGCGCCTCTCCAGCAGGAGCACCCGCGCGCCCGCCCGGGCCGCGGCCACGGCCGCCGCCACCCCTTCCGGTTCGGCGCCGACCACCACCACGTCGTATGCCTCGTCGGGCAGTATGCCCGCCGCCCGTGCCGGCGCCAGGGCCGGCAGAGAAACAAGCAGCAGTGCCAGAAGTACGAACACGCCCGCCAGGCGTTTCAAGCGTCTACCCTCCCCGGTTCGGCGGGACCAACAATCCCACGCCGGAAGGCAGCCGACCCCGCCGCCATCAGTCTCCCGTCGCGCGAAGGACGGCCGACCGGGCGCCGTACAGGCGCAAGGCGCGCTCAGGCGCGACGCCGCCGCCGCCAGACCAGCCAGGCCACCAGCAAAAGCCCCCCGGCCAGGGTGAGAGGCCCCGTGTAGCGCGCCAGGAAATCCAGCGCCTTCTCGCCCAGGAACATAATCACCAGAGCTTCGAAGAAGAAGCGGACCGCCCGGCCCCCGAGGGAGCCCCACAAAACCGGGAGGACGGGGACGCGGAAAACGCCGGCGGCGATGGTGAAGACTTTATAAGGAACGGGCGTGAGCGCGGCAAAGGCTACCGCCCAGCCGCCGTAGCGCTCGAACCACGTCTCGACCTCCTGGATCCGCTTGCCCGAGGCAAAGCGGGCCAGGAGGGGCCGGCCGGCCTTGAGACCGATCCAGCGCCCGAACAGCCCGCCGGCAGTAGAGGAAAGGGTGGTGACGACGGCGTAGACCAGGGCCAGCGACGGCTGCATCAGCGCGAGGGGGATTAGGAGGACGTCCGGCGGCACGGGAAAAAAGGAAGCCTCCACGAAGGCGACAACGGCCAGCCCCCACACGCCGTAGCCCGTAAGCAGGTCCATCAATTGTTCCATGGCGACCCCCAAAGCATCAGTCGGCCGACAAGAGAAAGCCTTTGGCGGCCAGGGCCTCGCGCGCCAGGTTCAATTCCTCTTCCCGCGCGTATTCCACCGTGTGCAGGTGCACGCCCCCGGTCAGGGTGGAGAGCAGTCCCGCCCCCGCGTCGGCAATTCTTTCGAGGAACCGCTCGACGTCGTGCCGCGACTCCAGCATCAAAAAGCCCCGCAGCTCGCCGTAAATGGGGTGCTCGACCACCACGTCAAGCACCTTGAGACCAAAATCGACCAGGGCGTTGAGCTCTTCTTCAGTCTGTTCCGGCGCGTGGCTCACCGCCAGCACCGCCCGCTGCCGTTCCCTGCCAGAAGGCTGCGGCCAGACATAGCCCTGGGGCGTCGCCAGGATCTCCCGCCCCTGCGCCCGCAAAATGGCAATATCCTGGACGATCACCTGCCGGCTCACTCCGGTCATGCGCGCCAGTTCGCCGCCGGTTACGGGCCGTCCTGCCTGCTCAAGAAACTCAAGGATTTTCTCCCGCCGGTTCACCACCGCCACTCCCTTCCGGTACTACCCGCACGACTTCGCCCCGAGCCAGGAAGACCAGGTAGGCTTCTAGTACGGGCCGGCGAAAGATCTGCTCTACCGCACGCACGTAGAAATGTACCTGCCGCGTATAGCTTGCCCGCAGCGGCCCGTCGCTCTGCTCCCCACCCGTTTTGAATTCTACCAGGACAAAACCCTCTTCCCCTTCCCAGAGGAGGTCGATGCTTCCCTGCACGAGCACCCGCTCCCCGGCAAGGGCCGCGCCGCCTTCGGCGTAAACCGCGTTCGCCGGCAGGCTCACGCTAAAACGTACTTCGCGCCGTACCCGCCCGGATCCTGCCC
>JACIYD010000135.1 GCA_014360105.1 Clostridia bacterium | reverse complement strand
GGCCAGGTCCGCGCGCGCCTTCTCGAGGTTCAACTCCGCCTGTCTTTGCTTTAACTCCACCTGCGCGGCCTCGATCTTCTGCCTGGCCCCGAGTTCTCGCAGTTTCTGCTCCGCCTCCTCGTAGGCGATTTCGGCCTTGCGCAAGGCCTGCTCTTTGGCCTCCATCTCCGCCCGGGCCACGGCCTGGGCCTCGTAAAGGCTTTTGGCCCGCTCAAAGTCGGCCCGCGCCGCTTCGAGATTCACCTGGGCCGTGCGCAGGGAGGAGCGGGCCGCAGCAAGGTCCTGGGCCGCCTGCTGTTCTTGTGACCGGGCGGTCAGGCGGGCCTCCTCAAGGCCGAACTCGGCCGCCTTCAATGCCCTTTCGGCTTCCTCGACCGCCCGCCGCAGCTCGGTATCGTCAAGCCACACCACGGGCTCCCCCTCAGCCACCCTGGTGCCGGCCTCGAGCACCCGCACCACTTTTCCCGCCAGCGGGGCAAAGACCTTTTGCTCCGCCGCCGGGGCGAAGGTGCCGCTCCCCGGCACCGTGACCTCAAGGCTGCCCCGGGTTACGGTTGCGGTGCGCAGCCGGTTGTTGGCCGCCGCCTGCACCCGGCCATGATAGAACTGAAAATACCACAAGGCCCCCGCCGCTGCCGCTGCGGCGATCACCAGGGCCCAATGCCAGCGCCGCATGTGCTCCCTCCGCTCCCTCCCTGCAATATCTAAAGACCATTGTACTCTATAAACCTCAAAACCTTTACCACAAAATGACATGGCGCGCGCTCACTGCGGCCCGGCAGCCTCCGCCCGCCGCAAGGGAAGGGTTACCGTCACGGCCGCGCCGCCCGCTGCGGTGTTCGCCGCCGTGACCCACCCGCCGTGCTTCTCGGCAATGGTCCGCACGATGGCCAGCCCGAGGCCGCTGCCTCCGCGGCGTCCTTTGTGGTACGGCTCGAAGGCGCGCACCAGCTCTTCCGGGGCAAAGCCCGGCCCGTCGTCGCTAAAAGTGAAGATCGCCCTTCCCTCTTCGCACCGGGCGGCGGCCAGCACGCGGTTTTGCGCGTGCCTGATGCCGTTCGCCAGCACGTTGTCGAAGAGGCGGCGCAGCTTGGCCGGGTCCGCCCACAGGGTCAAGCCGGGCGGCACTTCGCTGGCCACACTGATGCCGCGTTCGGCGGCGTAGCCCCCGAGGCCGTCCACCGCCGCGGCAAGGATTTCCTCTTTACGTCCTCCAGCGCCTTGCGCGGCACGAAAAGAACCACGGATCCTTTGCCCTGCGCGGCCGGCGGCAGGGGGGCGACGGCGGCAAGGTAATCGTGGTGCCGGCGCGGCGCGATCCGGCCGGCCGGCGTGGAGGACGGCTCGCCGGGGAGAAGGCTCTGAATGCGGTTGCCGGGCGGGAAGGCGGCGGGCGCGCTGCCGAAGAGCACCGTCCCCTCCCGGTCCGTGACCACGAAATCGCCCTCGAGGATCTGGCCGGTAAAGAGGGGAATGGGCACGCGCGAGCGGTTCTGGCTTCCTTCTGCCAGTTGCTCCGCCAAAGCCTGCGCCCGGCGGGCAAGAGCGCGGCCCACCTCCGCCTCCACGTAGCTGCGCGTTAAGGTATAAAAAAGGAAGACCGTGACACCGGTGCTGCAGATCACCGCCACAAGGTAGCCCAGAAAAATTTTGGTGGCGATGCTCTGTAATCTTACCATTGCAGTCTATACCCCACTCCCCAGACGGTGGCGATCTGTGTGGCGGAACCCGCCGAACGGAGCTTCTTGCGCACCCGCTTGACCAGGTCGTCCACCGCCCTGGCGTCTCCCACGTAGTCGTACCCCCAGATAAGGTCAAGCAGCTCCTGGCGGGAAAAGGCGCGCTGGGGGTGGCGGCAAAGAAGGAGCAGGAGGTCGTACTCCTTGGGGGTGAGCAGCACCTCCCTCCCGCACGAGGTAACACGGCGGTCGGCCGGATAGATCGCCACGTCGCCGGCAGAGACCTTTTCTGCCGGCCGCGAGGGCGAGGCGCGGCGCAGGACGGAGCGCACGCGCGCCACCAGCTCGCGGGGACTGAAGGGCTTGGTCACGTAGTCGTCGCCCCCCAGTTCGAGCCCCAGGACGCGGTCGACCTCTTCGTCCCGCGCGGAAAGAAAGATCACCGGCACCTCGCTGCGGCGGCGCAGCTCCCGGCAGAAGGCCAGCCCGTCCTCGCCCGGGAGCATGATGTCGAGGATGACGAGGTCCGGGTAGCCGCTCTCTAGACGCGCGCGCAATTCTTCCACAGAAGCGAACGTTTCGACCTGGAACCCTTCGCGCAGAAGGTACTGGCGCACCAGGTACCTGATGTTCTCTTCGTCGTCCACCACAAACACGGTCTTCATGCCGCGATACCACCGGTTTCCGCATCTGGCGGCCAAGGTCCGGGTCCGGGCGCCGGACACCTGCCTTGCGTAATGCTATCCAAACTGATTCTCCGTTTCGGGCCTTTTGACCTTCAGAAAAAAGGCCGGCCGCCCACAAAACACGGCCGGCCACCTGCTCCTCCGCTAGAGAAGGCAAAAGGATGGGCAAATCCGGCTGAGGCGAGAGGGGCCTTTTCGCTTTGGCCGGATGTGTTCTCGCCGCTCCATAAAAATGACCCCCTCCCAGCGACAACGGATTTTTGAGGGGGGTCAGCACGTGAAACCCTTGATTCTCAACGATGGCGCGCCCGGCAGGATTCGAACCTGCGGCCCACGGATTAGAAGTCCGTTGCTCTGTCCGACTGAGCTACGGGCGCATCCTACATCAGTTCAGTATGGATTATAAGGGATCAGCGGCAGAGCGTCAACACGCACGCTGGTTGAGCCACGCCCACTTTTTGCCAGGTGGTCTTTGGCTCCCAGCGCAAGACCTTCCGCATCGGGGCGAGCCGAGCTTTGCGCAAGGGCGGAGGCCGGCCGGAGGCTATGGAGGGCAGAAAACTTGGCAGAGCGCCGGCCCCAAGCGAGGCGGCCTCCCCAGGGCACAAACGCCGGCTGATTACCAACCGCCGTTTGCCGCGACACAGCGCTCGATATAGCGCCGCACCTTCTCTTTAGGACGGAAAATACCGAAGTGACCCTCGCAAAGTACGTCGGGCTCAAGCTCCAACAAGAGGCGCATGGAGCGCCGCCAGGCGTGGAGGTCTGACCGCCAGGCCGGATCAAAGGGGCCGTGCACGTCCTGGCCGAAGAGCACCTTTTCGCCCCCGCATTCCGCCAGCACGACAATACTACCCGGGGTATGGCCCGGTGTATGCAGCACCATAAGCTCTTGCCTCCCCACCCGGGTCGTTTCCTCGCCCTGCCGGAACACCAGATCTACCGTAACCGGTTCGTAATTCACCCCATAATAAGCGGCCCCGGTTAGTGCCGGCCTGCCCTCCTGAATGGCCGGCAGTTCAAGCGCGTGGGCCGCAACGACCGCTCCCGTTTCCGCCTTGAGCCCGGCCAAGCCACCCGTGTGGTCAATGTGGCCGTGTGTGGCCACGATCAGGCGCACCTGTGAGCGATGAAAGCCCAGCTCCTCAATATTGGCCAGCAGGACGGGCACGCTCCGGCCGACACCGGCATCAATCACGGCCAATTCGCCGCCTCCATCGACGAGATAGACGCTGCAATCGGCATCATCGGAAAGTCCGTAGCCGCCAATCTGCCAGACGCCGCGCGCGATACCAAGCGGAGGCACCCGCCTCACCTCCCTGTTATGCAGGAATCTATTCTCCTTCCGGCCGCTGCTTTCCTCTGTTTCGCACGCTGGAAACGCTTTACAAAAAAATAGGCCGAGATGGCTCGGCCCGATCAGGCAAGACTTGGAGCGGGTGATGGGAATCGAACCCACCCGGCTGGCTTGGAAGGCCAGAGCTCTACCACTGAGCTACACCCGCCTGTGATCCGATGATAGCGCAAAAACAACCACGTGTCAACGCCGGCAGGCCTGACCTATCCCCGCTTCTTACGGGTGCTCTTTGGCTCCCGGCACAAGACTTTTAGCATCGCGGCGAGCCGGGCTTTGCGCGAGGGCGAGGGAGGAGGCGGGGCCGAGGGCGCAAGCCTGCGGCGGTTTCTTGCGGCATGGATGCCGCTTGTCGCGGGAACCCCACCTCAAGCCCAGCTCGAGCACCAGTATCGCCCGCAAGGCTCACGCCAACGAGGGAGCCAAAGACCGCAAAGAAGATAAACGGGAGGATAACTTAGTTAGCGGCGGGCCCAATTCCCCGCATACCGGGGTGATACGGTCCGACTTCGCACAAACCGGGGACGCTTTAGTCATCAGGGCCTGCGCCAGGACCGACCTTCACACGCCAGTCATCTCCGGGTGGCAAGAAGATTTGTTCCAGTAAAGGCCGCAGGCGGGCAAAGGCGCGCGCACGGTGGCTAACGCGGTTTTTCACCGTCTCGGATAGTTCGGCCATGGTGCAGCCGTAGGCGGGAAGATAAAAGAGGGGGTCATAGCCGAAGCCGTGCTCCCCGCGGGGCTCAAAGGCAATGATCCCTTCGCAGATCCCCTCCACCACTGTCTCAGGCGGAATTGCTCGGGCTTGTCCGGACGGCTCTACTCCGGGCGGCAGTACCAGTGCCAGCACGCAGCGAAAACGGGCCACACGCTCCTCCCAGGGCACCTCCTTTAACAAGGCCAGCAACTTCTCATTGTTAGCTGCATCGCCCGCCCCCTCCCCGGCAAAACGGGCGGAGCACACGCCCGGTCGCCCTCCCAGCGCCTTTACTTCCAGTCCGGAATCGTCCGCCAGGGCAACCAGACCGGTAGCGGCCGCCACGGTGCGCGCCTTCGTCAGGGCGTTGGCGGCATAGCTACCGGCCTCTTCCGGCGGCAGCTCCAGCCGGACATAATCGGCCGGGGAAACCAGGTCAACCGGCAAGTCCCCGAGCAGGGCGGCAAACTCGCGCAGCTTGCCTGCGTTACGCGTGGCCACGGCCAGCCTGTGTTTCTGCGACAACGGTGCCTTCCCCCTCCCCCTGCTCGCCGATCACCATCCCCAGCGGTCCCAGAGCTTGCTTCTGTAAAGCGATGAGCTGGGCGATGCCCTGCCGTGCCAGGGCCAACATCGCTCGCAGCTCGTCCTCGGTAAAGGGTTCACCCTCGGCCGTTCCCTGCACCTCTACTAAAAAGCCTCGCCCGGTCATCACGACGTTCATGTCCACCGCGGCGCGGGAGTCCTCTTCAAAAACAAGTTCAAGGAGGAGCGTGCCGTCTACCTTCCCCACGCTTACCGCCGCCACGTAGTCG
>JACIYD010000134.1 GCA_014360105.1 Clostridia bacterium | reverse complement strand
CCGTTTATCGAGGCCGTAAATAGTATTCGCCGGAATCTTCCCACCGTCGCCGCCGACAACTTCATCTACCTGGGCGAGGGGCCGGCTCCGGAGGGCTATCGTCATTATGAAGATGTTATCGCCGCAGGCGCCCCCGAGGAGCCGGACGTAATGGTTGATGCGGCCGACCCCTGGACCCTGCTTTATACCTCCGGCACCACCGGAAGGCCGAAAGGTGTACTGCGTACCCACGAAAGCTACATTGCCCAATACATGCTCAACAACATCAACATGGGGGTCAGGCCGACCGACAAGGTTATGCTGGTTATGCCCATGTGCCACGTTAATTCCATTTATTATTCCTTCCCTTATACCTATGTTACCGCCCCGGTAATGGTCTACAACATGGTCAGCTTTGACCCGGAGGACCTGCTAAAGACGATCGCCGAGTTCAAGGTTACCTTTACCTCGCTGGTGCCCACTCACTATATCATGATCCTGGCCTTGCCCGACGAGGTTAAGCGCAAATACGACGTCAGTAGTATCCGGCAGCTCCTCATTTCTTCGGCCCCGGCCCGCAAAGACCTTAAGCTCGCTATTATGGAGTACTTCAAGAACGCCGAACTCTGGGAGGCTTACGGCTCGACAGAGGCCGGGCTCATCACCCTCCTGCGTCCGGAGGACCAGTTCAAGAAATTGGGTTCGATCGGGCGGGAGATTTTTGGCGTGGACCAAATCAAGCTTATGGACGAGGAAGGCAGGGAAGTGCCCCTCGGTGAAGTGGGCGAGCTTTATTCGCGCTCCCCAAACTGCTTCCGCGAATACTGGAAGGATCCGGAGAAGACCAAGGAGGTCTTCCGGGGCGAGTGGTTCAGCGCAGGCGACATGGCAAGAAAGGACGAAGAAGGCTATTACTACCTGGTTGACCGCAAAGCGAACATGATTATCACCGGCGGCGAAAACGTTTATCCTTCCGAGGTGGAGAACGTAGTCGGCGCTCACCCGGCGGTCAAAGACGTGGCCGTAATCGGCGTGCCCGACCCCAAATGGGGCGAGGCGGTCAAAGCGATCGTTATCCTGCACGAAGGCTATACTCCCAGCGAAGAACTGGCAAACGACATCATCGAATTCTGCAAGGGCAAGATTGCCGGCTATAAGCGCCCGAAGACGGTAGACTTCATCAAGGAGGAAGAGATGCCGCGCACGGCTACGGGCAAAATCCTGCACCGTGTTTTGCGCGAGCGCTATGGAAAATGGAGCGAGGCAGTATAAAAGGAGGCTGCCGCGGCCGGTCGCGGGCTTAAGGTTTCACGGCTTAGCCGGGTAGCGGGTTGGCGGGTGCCGGGGGCGAAGGGCCCCACGGGCACCGGCTCTTTTTTTATTTGGGGCAGAATATGAATATGGACCTGATCTGGTGGGCCGCAGGCGCACAACGAAGGCAAGAAAACCAACGGGGTAAACCAAGGCTTAGGCCCCAGAAACTGGAATTCGGGGGGTGATCCCATGGCAAGAGAACGCTTCCGGGACAGGGCGAGGCAACGGCAAAGAAGGCCCTCTGGGGCCGCCTGTCCTTGGCTGGCGGGAGGAAAAGACCCGGGGGTCCGGCTGGGCGGTGGGGAACCTAAAGCCGCGCCGGGAATGGAGGCGTGCCCCCAAGACGTCCTGGGTTCGGCGGTAAAGGTGACCCTGGAAGGTCAACCCCACCTTGAGGATTACCGCAGCCCGTAGGGCGGGCGGGGCAGGAATCTTCCTCTGCTCACCGAATTTGTTCTTACCAGGGTCGTCCGTTTGCCGGGAGGGATTTGCTTGCCGGGGAAGCTGCTCATCCTCGACGGTAACAGCTTGGTGCACCGCGCTTTTCACGCCCTGCCCCTGCTTAGCACCCGGGAGGGTGTATTTACCAACGCCGCTTACGGCTTTACGACCATGCTGCTCAAGGCGTTGGAACAGGAGAAGCCGACCCATATTGCCGTGGCCTTTGACCGCGGCCGGGTGACGTTTCGCCACGAGCAATACCAGGGGTATAAGGGGCAGCGGAAGGAAACACCGGAAGAGCTGCGCACCCAGTTTACCCTGGTAAAACGCATCCTCGCGGCGTTTAACATTTCCACTTTTGAGGCGGAAGGCTACGAAGCGGACGACCTGATCGGGACGCTTGCGCGGCAGGCGGAAGAGGTGGGATTGGAGACGGTAATCGTTAGCGGCGACCGCGATACGCTGCAACTGGTTTCCGCCCGGACCAAGGCGTTACTGGTCAAAAAGGGAATTTCCCAGGTACAGTTGTACGATCCTGAGATTTTGGCGCGGGAACTCGGGATCGAACCCCGGCAGGTGGCGGACCTTAAGGCCTTGATGGGGGACGCTTCGGATAATATCCCCGGCGTCCCCGGCATTGGGGAGAAAACGGCCCTGCGCTTGATCAGAGAGTATGGCTCTTTGGAGAATCTCCTTACCCATCTTGACCACCTTTCTCCGAGATCCCTGGGGGAAAAGCTGGCGGCGCATGCCGATCAGGCCCGGATGAGCAAGGCTCTGGCCACGATCTACTGCCAGGTCCCGCTCACGGTGGATTGGGAAACCTGCCGCCACCGGCCCCCGGACCGGGAACAATTACGCGCCCTGTTCGAAGAACTGGAATTCAAGAGTTTGATGAAACTGGTCCAAAACCAGGAACCGGAGCGCGAAACGGCCCAGGCGGAGCAGGAAGGGCCGCCTGCTGCCCCCTCGGGGTGGCACGAGCTACACTCCCCCGATGAGCTGAAGCGCTATCTTGCGGCTCTGGAGGCTGCGGGCAGGGGCGCGATAACGCTTGTCTGGCAGGGAACGGACTACCTCCGGGCGCCGGTTCTGGCGTTAGGCCTGGCCTGCCCGGGGGCGCCGCCGGCGGTCTACGCTTTAAGGAATGGCCCTCCCTGGGCGGTTCTGGGTGACTTTTTCGCACAGACGAGGGCGGCCATTTTCGGCCACGATTTAAAAGCGATCCTGGTGGCTCTGGCGCGCCAAGGGGTACCCTTGTGGTGGCCGGCAGGCGATACTATGCTGATGGCTTATCTGCGCGACCCCGGTGCCCCCGGGTATCCCCTGGGAGAACTTTTGGCGCGCGAAGGCAAGCGGCGCCCGCCGGCGGCCACCCCGGAGGAGGAGGCGGCCAAGGCGGCGGCCGGCGTCCTGGAGTTGGCCGCGGTTCTCGAGCCGCAAATAAAGCTCTTGCAGATGGAAAGGCTCTATTACGAAGTCGAACTGCCCCTGGTACGGGTTTTGGCGGCAATGGAATTGGCCGGAATAAAGGTCGACGGGCAACAGCTAGAAGTGTTGGGCGACGAATTGGGTGCGGGCATGGAAGCCGTGGCCGCCGAGATATACCGCCTGGCCGGCGAGGAGTTCAACGTGAACTCGCCGCGCCAGTTAGGCGTTATTCTTTTTGAGAAGTTGGGCTTGCCGCGGGGGCGCAAGACAAAAACCGGCTATTCGACCAGTGCGGCGGTGCTGGAGGAGTTGGCGGCAATCCACCCGATTGCCGCCCGGGTGCTGGAATACCGGACTTTGATGAAACTGAAATCGACCTACATCGACGGTTTGCGTCCCCTCATCCACCCGGAGACCGGCAAGATACACACCACCTTTCACCAGACCATTACCGCCACCGGTCGGCTGAGCAGTGCGGAGCCCAACCTGCAGAACATCCCCGTACGGTTGGAGCTGGGGCGGCGGCTGCGTAAGGCTTTTGGTCCCTCAAGTGCGGACCGCGTGATCCTGACGGCGGATTATTCCCAGATTGAGCTGCGGGTCCTGGCCCATATTTCGGAAGATGAAGGCCTGACTGCCGCCTTCCACGAGGGCGAGGACATTCATACCCGTACGGCCTGTGAAGTTTTCGGGGTGAGCCCGGACCAAGTGACACCTGAAATGCGACGCCGGGCTAAGGCAGTAAATTTTGGGATTGTTTACGGCATTAGTGAATACGGGCTGGCCAGGGACCTGGGCATCAGTCGCCAAGAGGCGCGGGGGTACATCGACCGCTACTTTCAGCGCTACCCAGGGGTCAAGAGGTATGTAGACGAGGTCGTGGCAAGGGCGAAGGAGGACGGTTACGTCACCACCCTGCTCAACCGGCGCCGTTACCTGCCGGATCTCTTCAGCCGCGACCCCGCCACGCGCAACTTCGGTGAGCGGACGGCAATGAACACCCCCATTCAGGGTAGCGCGGCCGACATCATCAAACTGGCGATGGTAAAGCTCTATCGCGCTTTGGACGCGGCAGGGCTGAAGAGCGAGATGGTGCTGCAAGTGCACGACGAACTCATCTTCGATGTGCCGCGCGAGGAACTGGACACGGTTACGGCCCTGGCAAAACAATATATGGAAAACGCCCTGCCCCTTCGTGTTCCGCTGGTGGTCGACTTGAAGTACGGGCCAAACTGGTACGACCTCGAACCGTGGCCGTCCTGACCCGCTGGAGGGAAGCCGGTGCCCGAGCTGCCGGAAGTAGAGACAATCAAGCAATCGCTCGCACCCTACGTCCTGGGGCAGCGCATCCGGGAAGTAACCCTCTACCAGCCCCGCGTAGTGGCGCGTCCCGGGCCGGAAGACTTTTGCCGCCTTCAGGCAGGCGCTACCGTTCGCTCCCTTGCGCGCCGGGGCAAGTACCTGCTGTTCTACCTCGAGGAAGAGCGGGTGCTGGTGGTGCACCTGCGCCTTACCGGGCGGCTGGTATGGCAAGCGTCACCCGGCCCTCTTTCCAAGCACACCCACGTGGTCTGGCACCTGGACAACGGTTTCTTACTTTACGAGGACCTCCGACGCTTTGGCCGGCTCTGGCTGGTGAGGGAAACGGAACTCGTGGAGGTAGCAGGACTGGCCGCCCTCGGGCCCGAGCCCCTGGGAGAGGGGCTCGGGGGCAGTTGGGCCGCCGCGTTTTGGCGCCGCGACCGGCCACTCAAATCCCTTCTCCTGGACCAGCGCTTTGTCGCGGGCATCGGCAACATCTATGCGGACGAGATTCTCCACCGCGCCGGCTTGCATCCGCTGCGCCGGGCCGCTACCCTTAGCAAGGGCGAGGCCGAGGCGCTGGCGGAGGCAATCCGGAACGTGTTGACGGAGGCCATCGAGCACCGGGGAACCAGCATCCGGGATTACGTGGACGGGCAAGGTGCGAGCGGCCAACATCAGGATTTCCTTCAGGTTCACGGACGGGCCGGCAAGGCCTGCTACCGCTGCGGTACGCCGGTGGTCCGCATCAAGCTGGGCGGCCGGGGCACCTACTTCTGTCCGGGATGCCAGCAATGAGGGGCAGAGCGGTCGCGCAGCAACAGGGAGT
>JACIYD010000133.1 GCA_014360105.1 Clostridia bacterium | reverse complement strand
GGGCGCCTGCTTTTCCGCCTGGCCCAGGCGAGCATGGTCGTGGGCCCTCAGCAAGTTTCCCTTCTGCCGGTCGAACCCGAGGATTTCCGCCAACTCGAAGAGGGCTCCCTCACCCCGGAGGCCCTGGAGGCCAAGGCGAGGGCAAAGCTGGAAGCCCAGCGGCGGCAGGCAGAGAACATGGAAATCCCGCCGGAAGAATTATACGAGATTTATAAGCGCATGGCCGAAAGGGCAGAGGTGATGCCGGTGCCGGTGAACCTCGAGGCCATATGGGAGGCGCTCAGCGGCTCTAAATACTTGCGCGACCTCGGCTGCACGGTTGTGGACGATGCGCTCAGGCCGCGCCTTCTGCTCCGCGGGGTGGCCGGGGTGCCGGAGGGCGCCGCGCTCACGGTCTCGCGAGAGCTATACGAAGAGGGCCTGGGTGATGGTTGCTCACGCGTTCACTTTGCTTCGTACGGGGACCCGTGCTTTGAGGCGGTGCTGGCGGAAGTGGGCAAGTACGAGCTTCCGACCTGCGTAAGGCGCATCGCGGTCGCCGTCCCTGGGATAGGCGAGGATACGGTTGAAATGGTGGCCTACGCCGTCGTCTGCAGGTGGCGGAACGGGATACGCGAGATACGGCTCGTGAAGGGCTGGGCCGATCTGGAAGGATTGGAGATCCTAGAGAGCGATGTTCTGCGGGATGAGGAGATCGAGCCGTTGCGCAAGCAACTGCTGGCCCTCGCGCGGGAGGAGTACGGCCATTGTCGCAGGGCGACCCAGACCGAGCGGGAGAACGTGCGCGCGGCCCAGGCGCAGGTTATCCTCAGCACGGCGGTGGCTTTAAGCCTTTTGCGCGCCAGGGGCCGCTTCGCCAAGGGCGATGCCCTCTTTTGGCCGGTACTCCAAGAAGTGGTGTCGTTGTTCGAGGACAGGCCGCGGATCACCATAGACGACCTTCCCGCGGAAATTATGAGGCCGGTGACCGACGAACTCCTGTTCGACGTGCATTGCCCGCCCGCGGGGCGAAAGGCATATGCTTCCGTACCGCGGATGCTGGCCAGGTCGGCCGTTGACCTGATCGCCCGCTTGGCAGATGCAACCAAGCTGCGGAAGGGTGAGCTTCGCCTGGAGATGATCCTGCGGCGGTTGGAGCGCACCCTCGAAGCTCGGGAGCTGCAGGCCGTTTACGGCGGACTGGAAGGCCTACTGTAGGTAGCCAGGCATATCCCGGGACCACGAGTACATGTGGAATGGAACGTGCCCACGGCGGACATCATGGCCCGGCAGGCCGGAAGCCTTGGCGTTCCGCGCCAGGACGTAGTGCTGGAGAGGCGGGCCGCCAGCACTTACGAGAACGCCGTCCACAGCCTGGAGATTCTGAAGGAGAGGGGCTGGCATTCGGCCATTGTGGTGACCTCGCCGTATCACCTCCGGCGCACGCGGTTCATCCTCGAGAGGGTTTTACGGGAGAGGGCATTAGCCTGAGCTTTTGCGGGGCGGAGGAACCGTGGCTTGTCCCGGAGAGATGGTGGCGCCAAGACCGGGGCCTAGAGGCCGTGGGGATGGAGTACCTTAAGCTGGTGGCCTATTATATACGCTACGGACCCCCTGGCCCGCCTCTGGTCTTTGGGCGCGGCAAGAGTAAGGCAGATGGACGACGCGCCGCCAGCGGAGGATGAAAGAGCCGGCTCTTAAAGAGCACCCTCGATGCCCGGGTCTCAAACGCATTGTGTTACTCTTGAGAGCGCCTCTCAGCATACTTTTGTGGTAGAATAGTTTTAGTGGCGGGGATACGGCATGCGGTGGTGGACCGGCCAGCCATCTAATGTATCTTGGTGTAGGATTCCTTGTCTATCCTTGCCTGCGTTGCCGAGTGGCTTTTGAGTGGCGAAGTCGCAAAATGATCCCGAGCCGATTCAGGGGGGTACAGATGTGTCCTTGCCGGAAGCAGAGTATAGATATGTGACGCTAGAATAAAGGCGATGCGGTTATTGCTGGGACGACGCTAAAAGTAGTAGAACTTGTCTCAGAAAAGCTGGCCTACGGCTGGAGTCCGGAAGAAATCCATTTTCAGCATCCATATTTAAGTATGGGTCAGATTTACTCAGCGCTGGCGTACTATGCCGATCATCAAGAGGAGATGGAAAAAGAGATTAGCGATCGCTTAAAGAAGCTGCGCAGGTTAAGAAAGGATTTGGCCGCGCCCAGCCTGACCGCCAGGCTGAGGCGGGCAAAGGAGTCCCCTTAAGTGGCTGTATCCTTCTACCTGGATGAACATATACCTCGAGCCATTACCAACGGCTTGCGACTGCGGGGCGTCGACGTCCTTACGGCCCAGGAAGACGGCAGGTCGGGGGCATCTGATGCCGATCTGCTGGACCGGGCCACGGAACTGGGACGGATACTTGTTACCTTTGATGATGACCTCCTGACCGAGGCGGCTACACGCCAGCGGAGTGGAGAAAGCTTTAGCGGGATAATCTGCAAGGGTAACGCCCGGAAAGTGTACCTTCAACGGCACGATTTCCAGGATGTCCCCGTACTCCGCAAGAACGTCGCCCGGCAGGTAACCCGTGGAATCCGTGACCACTTTTACCCGGTGCAACCGTCCTTCATCTGTCCCCTCGGATTTGTCGGCGCATCATCTGATCTTACCGCGATAATTATATCATCCAAGGTGCCCTTTGGGCACGGGAATGCGTAAACTCTGGCGGCAGGAAAAAGGGCGGCGGTGGCGAAGTATAGGGACGACTTGTGGACAGAAGGGAGCCCTATTGCCTTGCGTCGTTGGCCGCGAGCCATACTCACCGCCCTGGTTTTGCTTGCCGTCCTTCTTTCGTTCCCCGCCGCCTACCGGCGCTGGCAGGCAGAGGCGGCAAACCGCACGGTCATGGTGGCGGTGGATTACCACCAGGTTGATCTGCTGGCAGGGCTTAGCGGCGTGCCTCAGGAAGAACTGCTGTCCGCGCTGGCGCGGCAAGGAGTGGGCGCGCTTCTCGTCAAGGAGCCGACTATCACCGATCTTGCAGCAGGCCTGGCTTGGGGCAAGGGCGGGGTCTGGATCAAGACCGGCGCCCAAATCCTGGCTGAGGATCGTCTCCCGCCGGAGGTCGCTGCCGCGATCGTGCCGTCGTCTACCTATCTGTTAACCCCCGATAGGGTGCTGGCCGGGGAAATGGCCTCGCAGTTGCGCCCGAAACTGCCCGGCCTCGCGGTGCAGACCCTGGATGCCGGCCGGCTTCACCTGGTGGGAGTGCCCCTGCCCAGCTACTATCTGGTCGAGGAGAAATACGGGCTGGGCTTTGGCGGTTTTCCCTGGGCACAGGCGGCCGCGGCCGGGCTAAAGGTGATTCCCCAGGTAAGGCCCTGGCCAGCGGCCGAAGCGGCGGCGGTCAAGGAGGTGCTGGCCGCCCTCCGGCCGCACCGGGAGGAGATTGCCCTTCTGCTTTTTGACGGCGACCGGGTTCCCGGTTATCCGCAGGCGCTCCCCGAGCTGGCTGCCGCAACACGGGAGCTTGGGGTGCCGCTGGGCATCATTGAGTTCTCGGACCAGCAAGGGCTCCCAAGCCTGGTCCGCCTGGCGGGAAAGAAAGCCGTTCGGGTACACAGCATCCGTATTGAAGAAATGAATAAGATGTCTCCCGACCGGGCACTGGACCGCCTTTTGCTTGCTGCGGCGGAGCGCAACGTGCGCGTGCTGGTAGTACGGTTGTTCCTCCCGGGACAGGGTGGGGCCACGGCGGCAAACCTCGTTCAGTACAATCTTTCCTACCTGGAGCGGCTGCGCGAAGGCCTTCTGGCCCAGGGGCTGAGTCCCGGCCCGGCCCGGCCCTTCGGCTCCTTCCTGTTGCCCCGTCTCTATTTTGTGCTCCTCGGGTTGGGGGCATGGGCGGCGGGCGTTTTGTTCCTCGCGGCGGCAGGGTTAGGGCGAAGGCCACTTTGGTGTTTGGCCGCTTTGGGCCTGGTAGGCTTTCTCGGCCTGGCGGGTGCCGATCTGGTGCGTGCCAGGCAGGCGGCGGCACTGGTGACGGCTATGGTCTTTCCGGTGCTGGCCATTCTGGGCCACCGCAAGGAAGCGCCTGCCGGCTTGGGGCAGGCCGTCGTCCTCTTTCTGCGCACGAGCGCCGTCTCCCTGGCCGGGGCGGTACTGGTGGTGGGTTTGCTGGCCGATGTGGGTTTCATGCTGCGCCTGGATCAGTTCCTCGGGACGAAGCTTGCCCACCTGGCGCCCCCGGTCTTGCTTTTCGCCCTTCTCTGGGCACTGCCCCGGGGGAGAAAGGGCATGGCGCGCTGGCTTGCTTCCCCGGTGACGTGGCTTTCTCTGGTGATCCTGGTCCTTGCGGTGGTGGCCGGTTACGTCTACCTCGTGCGCACCGGGAACGAGGGGGTTGCCTTCGCTCCGGCGTGGGAAAAAGAGGTGCGCCGCTTCCTGGACGCCCTGCTGCTGGTGCGGCCGCGCACCAAGGAATTCCTTTTGGGGCACCCCGCCCTGTTGCTTGCTTACTATCTGGGATACCGCGAGCGAAGGCTTGTCCTTTGGCTCGTGGCCGGCATCGGCCAGGCCTCACTGATCAATACCTTTGCCCACACCCATACGCCGCTTATCGTTTCTCTGCTGCGGACCTTGAACGGTCTCTGGCTCGGGCTGGCCCTCGGCTTGCTGGTTATCCTTGTCTACCGCTGGGCCGCCCGGCTGGCAGCCGCCTGTAGGGCGCCGGAGGGTGACCGATGGCGGCCGTAGTGACCGACGCCCGCTACCGCATGGCGCTGGCCGTTATCCGCTCTCTGGGACGGGCCGGGGTGAGGGTTAAGGCGGTGCAGGTGGGCGCTGCCGGGGCAGAGGTTTTGGGTTTTTATTCTCGCTATACCGGGCAGCGTTTTTCCCTGCCAGCGCCGGCAGACCGGGCCGCCCATGCCGTGGCCCTGGTCCGCCTTGGGCAGAAGGGCGAGGTGCTTATTCCCGTAACGCTGGAAAGCGTGCTTACGGCCGCCGAGCAACGCGGCGTCCTGGAAAAGGTTTTCCACCTGGCGGTGGCGCCGCCGGAAAGCATTGCCCTGGCCAACGACACCGCGCGCCTGCTTGAGTTGGCCGCCTCGCTGGGAGTGCCGATACCGGCAACGACCGCCCTTGCCCCGGGCGAGTCCGTTGAGGCGCTTGCCGCCCGGGTCAGTTTTCCTGCGGTGGTCAAATACCGCGCGGGCGAGGAGCTGCGCCTGCCGCCGCAGGAGCGTTATGCCATTGTGCGCGGCGCGGCCGAGTTTGTGGAAGTTTACACACGCATGCACACCCGCAAGCCCTTTCCGCTGGTTCAGGAGTA
>JACIYD010000132.1 GCA_014360105.1 Clostridia bacterium | reverse complement strand
TTGTCTTCGTAGCGGGGCAGGGGTGGCCAGCCTTCCCGCGCCAGGCGGCGCAAAACGGCGTTGACCAGCCCCGCGGTGCGGGGCGCGTACTTTTTGGCCAGCTCCACCGCCGTGTCACAGGCGGCCGCCGCGGGAATGCGGTCCAGGAAAAGCAACTGGTAGGCGGCCAGCCGCAGGATGTTGCGCGTCCAGGGCGGAGTTTCCGCCAGCCCCTGCGCCAGGTAGCGGCTGAGCACCCAGTCCAGGGTATACCGCCTCTTGACGCTGCCGCTGACCAGCTCGGTCACCAGGGCCCGGTCCAAACGACCAAGGGGGCTACCGCGTAAAGCCCCGGCCGTGGCCAGGTCGCTGTAAGCCCCCTCTTCGTTCACGCGAAAGATGACCTGAAGCGCGGCCTCCCGCGCCCGGATGCCCTCGCCTATTCGTCCCTACCTCCAAGCATGCCGGAAATGAGCAGTAAACGCACCAGGTTGAGCACGGCCATCAGCGCCGCGGCGACGTAAGTGAGGGCCGCCGCGTCCAGCACTTTGCGCGCCGCCCCGATTTCCTGCCGCCGGATGTAGCCGCCGCCCTCAAGGAGCGCCAGAGCGCGGCCGCTCGCGTTATACTCTACCGGCAGGGTGATCAACTGGAATAAAACCACGGCAACGAAGGCGTAGACGCCAAAGCGGACCAAGGGCGGCAGCCCGAGCAGCAAACCGAAAAGCAATAGAGGAAAGGCCAGGTTGGATCCGAGCTGCGCTACCGGAACAAAGGCCGTGCGCAGGGCCAGAGGCAGGTAGCCGCGGAAGTGCTGGATGGCATGACCGGCCTCGTGCGCCGCCACCCCGAGGGCCGCGAGCGAACTGCTCTGGTAGACCTCGGGCGAAAGGCGCAAAACCCTCGACCGCGGGTCGTAGTGATCGCCGAGCGAACGGCCGATCATTTCCACCCTCACCTCGCGGATACCGCTCCGTTCCAGCAACTGGCGCGCCACCGCCGCGCCAGTCAGGCCGCTAGAAGACGGCACGCGCAGGTAATGTTGAAAGGTGGACTGAACCTTCGCCTGCGCGTAGAGCGAAAGGAGAATCGCCGGCAGCAGGAGAATCAGGGTCGGGTCCCAACCCCAGAACGGAAACATCACTTGCCCCCCTCACCTCGAGCCTGGGTCCCCATAGCTAATACCCCGCCCAAAAACTTGCTTCACGCATATTATAAGGCCCCGTCCCCGGAGAAATCAAGGCATCTTCTGCCTGTGCCATCCCCCACTTTTGTCGGGTGATCTTTAGCTCCCAGCGCACCAGTATCGCCCGCGAGGCTCACGCCAACGAGGGAGCCAAAGAGCGGAAGGAACAAACCGGGGATACGTCAGATCTTCTGCTGCTCCTCGGGCTTGAAAAGGCGCCGCGCGCGGTCGATGAAAAGGATCCCGTCCAGGTGGTCGATCTCGTGCTGCAAGGCGCGGGCGAGCAAACCCTCGGCCTTGAGGTGTGTCGGCGCGCCGTACCGGTCCCACGCCCGGACCTCGACCCGCGCCGCACGCGGCACTTCGCCCTCCAGCCCCGGAATGCTCAGGCAGCCCTCGAGTCCGACCTCCTCCCCTTCGCGCGAGACGATCTCAGGGTTGACGAGGGCAAGCAACCCTTCGCCCACGTCGACGACAATGGCCCTTTTCAGCACCCCGATTTGCGGCGCGGCCAGGCCCACACCGCGGGCGGCGTACATCGTCTCGGCAAGGTTGGTCAAGAGTTTTTCCACGTTCGGCGTTATTGCCGGTACCGGCTTTGCCCTTTGCCGCAAAAGCTCGTTGCCTAACCGTAAGATCTCGTAAACGGCCATGCTCGACCTCCCCAGGCAGATGGCATCATCATAACATAAAGATAGGGTCCACGTCGATGGCGAGACGTATCTCTCGGCCGGGACGCCACGCCGCGAGGGCCTGCCGTACCATCTGCCGCAGGCGGCCGCCCGCGTCGCCTTTGAGGATTAACTGATAGCGGTACCGGTTTTCCAGCCTGGACAGCGGCGCCGGTGCCGGCCCCAGCACCATCGTCCCGGGCAGCTTTTCCTGCACCAGTAAGCGGCCCAGGGCGGTCGCGGCCTCTTTCGCCTTTTCTGCCGCCGGTGCGCTCACTACCAGGAGGACCAAGCGGGTAAAGGGCGGGTAACCCAGCCGCTGCCGCTGGCGCATTTCCCGGCGGTAAAAGGAAAGGTAATCGTGGTCGCGCGCCGCCTGGATGCTGTAGTCCTCCGGGAAGAAAGTCTGGACGATTACCTCGCCGGGCCTCTCTCCCCGGCCGGCGCGGCCGGCCACCTGGGCGAGCAACTGAAAGGTACGCTCGCGCGCCCGGAAGTCGGGCAGGTTCAGCGTTACGTCGGCGTTCACCACCCCGACCAGGGTCAGCCGGGGGAAGTGAAAACCCTTCGCCGCCATTTGCGTGCCTACGAGAATATCCGCCTCGCCCTCGCGGAAAGCCGCGTAAACCTCCTCGTGGGCCCCCCGCCGCCTTACGGCGTCGGCGTCCAGCCGCAGGACGCGCGCCCGCGGCCAATAGCGGCGAATCTCCCCTTCCACCCTCTCGGTCCCGCTCCCCAGCCCCAGCCAGGCCTCCGCCCCGCAGGCGGGGCACGGCGGCGCCGCCGCGAGGGAAAAGCCGCAATAATGGCAGCGCAAGGCCGGCCCCTCCCGGTGGTAGGTCAGAGTGATGTCGCACGCGCGGCAGCGCAGGGCGGCCCCGCAGTGGCGGCAGACAAGGAAGGCGTGGTAGCCGCGGCGGTTGAGGAAAAGCAGGGCCTGTTCCCCGCGGGCAAGCGCGGCGCTCAACCTTTCCGTCAGGTAGCGGCTGAGTAAGGCGGGGTTGCCTTCCCGCAGCTCCTGCCGCATATCCACCACCCGCACGCTGGGCAACGGGCGGCCGTCCGCCCTGGCGGGGAGGCGCAGCAGCCGGTAAAGCCCTCGCTCGGCCCGGTAATAACTTTCCAGCGAGGGGGTGGCGCTTCCCAAGAGAACCACCGCCGAAGCAAGCTGGGCACGCTTTAAGACCGCCTCCCGCGCGTGGTAGCGCGGTACAACCTCCTGCTTATAACTACTCTCCTGTTCCTCGTCCATGACGATCAGTCCGAGGCGCGGCACCGGGGCGAAGATGCCCGAGCGCGCCCCCACGGCCACGCTCGCCTCACCCTGCGCCAGTCTCTGCCAGGCGCGGCTCCGCTCCTGAGGGCTAAGCCGGCTGTGGAGGACTGCCACCTCTGAGCCGAAGCGCCCGCGCAAGGAGGCCACCATCTGCGGCGTCAACGCGATTTCCGGCACGAGGAAAATCGCCTGCTTCCCCAGGGCCACGGCCGCGGCGATGGCGCGCAAGTAGACCTCGGTCTTGCCGCTGCCGGTCACACCATGCAGGAGAAAGGTGGCGAAGCGGCCCGCCTCAAGCGCCTGGCGCACGGCGGCAAGCGCCGCTTCCTGCTCCCGGTTTAACCTGAGCGCTGGCCCTTCTCTTTCCCCTTCCGCCGGTGCCGGCGCGTCCACGGCTTCCTCTTCCAGCTTGACCAGACCCCGCTCCGACAGGCGCTGCAGCACGCGCCGGTCCACACCCAAAGCCCGTACATCCAGCGGCACTCCGGGACCGCCGGCAAGCAGGGCATCCAGCACCTTCGCCTGTTGCGGCGCCCGCCCGGCCAAGGCTTTGCGGGACTGCTGTGCCGCCGCCGGGGAAACGGCAAGCCGTACCGCGCGCCGTACCGCGCCGGCCGAGGGCCGGCCCAGCCACGCCGGCCCAAGGGCACGCAGCACCGCGCCCAGCGGGCAGAGATAGGTACCGGCAATCCACTTTGCCAGGGAGTATAACTCGGCGTTAAAGGCGGGTACGTCGGCCAACACGCGTGTGATCTCCTTGACGTCGGCCACCGGGCAGGCATCGAGCAGGGCGACCACCCAGCCTCGCGTACGCCCCGCCCGCAGCGGCACCTCCACGGGGCTGCCCACCTGCAGCCGGCCGGCCAGGTCCGGAGGAACACGGTAGAAGTACGGCCGGTCGCCGCCAGGCCGCCGGGTCAGCGGCAGCACCACCGCGGCGAACGGCTTCCCTGCTTTGCGACTGTCTTCGCTAGCATTCACCACGAAGTCCCTCGTCACCGGTCCTCGTCTTGCTGCCGGCGGCGGCAACCGTATAAATCTGCCGCAGCGGGTAGGCGAGCTGGATACCCCGCTCGCGGCATTTGCGCCAAATGGCTTCGCGCAAGGCCTTTTCCACCGTCCAGAGCGAGGCCGGCTTGGTCTTGGCGATGATGGTAAACTGGGCGCCGTGGTCCGTGGTATCCAGCGCGGTCACCCCGTAGATCTGCGGCGGTTCCAGCGGCCTGCCGGCTTCATCAAGCAGAAGATGCTCCCCATAGGCGGCCGTGATTTCTTCGCAGACTTCGTCCAGCACGGCCCGTACGGCCTGGGGATCCTCGCTGAAGGGGAAGCTCGCGGTCACGATGGCCCGCAATTCCTCCCGGTTATAGTTGCGCACGGCTTTGATCTCGCTGTTGGCCAGGTAGAACTTCTTGCCCGACCACTCCCGTATGGCCGTCATGCGCAGGCCGACCTCTTCCACCGTGCCCTTGACCGCGCCGTTAATTTCTACGAAGTCGCCCACGTGCAACTGGTCCTCGAAAATGATGAAAAACCCGGTGATGACATCCTTGACCAGGCTCTGGGCGCCAAACCCCAGGGCCAGGCCGGCGATCCCCAGGCCGGCAAGCAGGGGGCCGATCTCCACGCCAAAGAGGGCGAGAACCATCAGTACGGCGAGGATGTAAATGAGGTAACGCGCGGCCGAGCCGAGCAGCGTCTGCAGGGTCTTGCGCTTCTGCGGGTCGATGCGTGTGAGGCGAAAAAACCGGCCGATCAGGCGCACGCTGACCCGGACGCCGGCATAAGCCAACACCATCACTACCACCGCGGCCACCATCTGCCACAGGTGGGTGACGGTCCAGCTTGCTATCGCCTGCCACCAGGTCTCTAACGGCGGCCAGGGCAAAACGGGTCCCTCCTGTCCTTCCGGCTACCATCGGTACCCCTTAGATTTACCATTCGCCGCCGTCACCCACTTCCCTGCTCTCCGCGCACCACAAAAAGTGCCCCCGCCGCCCCTCCCGCCGCCGGCCCATCCGGACCACCCGGGCAAACCAAAGAAAGCGGGCCAGACCACCGTGCGGGTCCCGGGCCGCCCCGCTCCATCGAGTAGGAGGGGGCGGCTAGCCCCCGTCCTCTCACACCACCACCCGGCATGCGGGTCCGCACCGGGCGGTTCGCCAAGCTTGACGAATGTTATGGTAACGTGCGGTCA
>JACIYD010000131.1 GCA_014360105.1 Clostridia bacterium | reverse complement strand
TGGGCAGCCCGCCGGCCAGACCGCCGAGAATAATGTTCCAGACGCTGCGGCGCTTGAGCCACAGACTATAGATGCCGACGTAGCCCAGCATGCCGCCCCCAAGGCAGGCGAGCGCCACCGGGTTTAGGCCCCAGGCTAGAATTAAGGAAAGAAAGAAAAGGAGGAGCCCCCAGTACAGCGCACGTACCGGAGGATTAATGCGGCCCTGGGGAATCGGCCGCCGCCGCGTGCGCACCATCGCCGCATCGAGGTCGCGGTCGATGTAGCAGCTTACGGCATTGGCGCCGGCGCAAGCCAGTGTGACCGATACCAGGGCTAGGAGGAGCGTCCTCTGGGGTACGGGGCCGGTGGCGGCCAGGGCCGCGGGCATCACCCCAAGCGCGGTAAAGGCAAGAAGGAAGACCGAGCGCGGCTTGGTTACCTCCACGTAGGCCTTGATGGTATGCCAAAGGTGCGGGCGCGCTGCCGGGGTACCAAGCTCCAGTGTGGCGACTTTGCGTGGCAGAAAAGCCGTCATTTAAGCACACGACCTCCGATTTTGTGGTGGCTGCTTCGCAGCGCAACATTTTTGTTCTTGCGGCCCCTTAAAGAATTTTATTTGACTTCCGGCCGTTCTTCAATGGTATTTCCGGGCCGAGGAGAAGGACCACTTGCCTCGCGCGCCGAATAGACTATGGGAGGAGGAGCTGACAATGACGGCGGCAAAATTGCGGGCGTGGTTTCTTCTCGCGCGACCACCTTTCCACAGCGTAGGCTTACTTCCGTTTCTCGCCGGCAGTGTGATGGCCGTAAGCGATGGCTATAGCTGGAGGTGGCCTGTTTTCCTCCTTGGGGCGGCTTGTGTATGCCTCATCATGCTGGCTACCTACCTGCTGGGAGAATACTACGATTTTCCGGGTGACAGCCTTAACGCCAACCGCAATCCCTTTTCCGGGGGCTCGGGGGTGCTGCAGTCTTGTCAGCTCATACCGCGGCGCCACGTGCTCGTCGCCGGGTACCTGGCCGGTGTGGGCGCGGTCTTCCTGGGGTTGGCGCTGCACCTCGCTTTCGGCATCGGCAGGCCGGCCCTGCTGCTGGGCGCCGTGGGCCTGGTCGGGGGCATGTTCTATTCTGCCAGGCCCTTCCAATGGGCCTACCGCAGTGTGGGTGAAGGCTTGATCGGTTTTTGCTACGGCTGGCTCACCGTCAACATGGGCTATTATATTATTGCGGGGAAACTGACCGCCCTGGGCACCCTGGTCTGTCTCCCCGTGGCCCTGAGCATCACGGCGGTCATTCTCATCAACGAGTTCCCCGATCTCGAAGCCGACGCGGCGACCGGCAAGCGCAACCTGGTGGTGCTGATGGGACTGGACCGCGCGGCACGCCTTTACGTGGGGCTGATTGTGGGCAGTGCGGCCAGCGTCTGGCTCGCGGTATGGTCTGTGGCGGGCCTTACCTGGCCCTGGCTCCTGGGGCCGGTCCTGGTCACTTCCGCGGCCACCCTGGCGGTCAGGAGTGTGGCGCGCGGGCGGCACCGCCACCCCCGGACCGTGGTGGGTATCATGGCGGCGACCATAGGCCTCAACCTGCTGATCAACCTTTACTATGTAGTCCTCTTCAGTTTCGCTTGAGGCGGGGGAAAGAAGCAGGTGGTTAACGACCTCAACCGGTGTCGGCCGCGGGTGCGGCCCTTTTACTGGCCGCCGTCGCTCGTGCTGCGCCAAGCCGTTTCCGTCTTCTACCTGGCCTATCTCACCTCCTGGAGACACTTGCCGGACTGGTTACGGCGCGGCGCCAAGACTCTGCCGGTGGCCGCCGGGGCCACGGGCATGGGCTGCATCGGTTTCCCCGTCCACCCGGTCTGGGAGATGACCACGGCTTGCAACCTGAACTGCCGGCACTGCCACGCCAGCGGCGGCCGGCGCTCGCCGGACGAGCTTTCCACCGCGGAGGGCAAGAGGCTGCTGGAACAGGTGGCCTCCGTTGATGCCTTCCGCATGATCGCCTTTACCGGCGGCGAGCCGATGGTCCGGCCGGACATTTACGAGCTGGCTGCCTACGCCAAGCAGCTCCGCCTCCCCGTAGTCATCGCCACCAACGCCACCCTGATCGACGCGCAGGTGGCCAGGCGGCTCAAGGACTGCGGCGTTGTGGGGCTGGCGGTAAGCATTGACGCCGCCACACCTGCGCTCCACGACTCCATCCGCGGGCGGCAGGGGGCCTTCGAGCTGGCGGTCCGCGGGATCGAGGCCTGCAGGGAAGCGGGCATGGCGCTGCAGATCAACGTGACGGCCATGGAGGACAACCGGGAAGAACTGCCGCAGATCCTCGCGCTGGCGCGGCGCTACCGGGCGGAGATCGTACTCAACTACCAGCTCGTCCCGCTGGGCCGGGGCGAAGTGATCCGCGACCGGGAATTGGGCCGCGCGCAGAACGAGTGGCTCATGGAGACGATTGCGCGCAACCAGGCCGACGCCTACACGGTGATCGAGCCGGTCGCCGGGCCGCAGTACTGGGCTTACCTCCTGCAGAAGAGGCGCACGGGGGCGCTGGGCTGGCTTTTAGCCCGTGCGGTCTTTAAGGGCTGCGTGGCCGGTAGCGGCCTCGTCTACATCAAGCCCAACGGTGACGTCTGGGCCTGCCCCTTCCTGCCGGTGAGCGCGGGCAACGTGCGCGAGGAGCCGCTGCAGGAGATCTGGGAATCCTCGAGTCTCTTTAACGACCTGCGCCGCCGCAGCCAGACGCTCAAGGACCACTGCGGTTCGTGCCGTTACAACGCCGTCTGCGGCGGGTGCCGGGGGCGCGCCTACGCCCACACCGGCGACTACCTCGCCGGCGACCCTTCCTGCTTTCTCCAAGGTGCTCAATCGTTTTACGCATGAGCAGGGGCTTGCGGCGGCGGAGCGAAAAAAAATGACGCGGCTGTGGCAGGATTTTCTTTCCGGGCGGCGAACTTAGAGGGTAAAAAAAGTAAAGCCTAACTGGTAGGTGCCTGCGGGAGCAGGCCAAAAGGGAAGCCGGTGCAAATCCGGCGCGGTCCCGCCACTGTGAGGGGGAGCTGCCTTACACAAGGCCACTGGCGAAACCCGGGAAGGCGTAAGGCGGCAAGGAACCCGAGCCAGGAGACCTGCCTGCCAGGAAAAGCTGCTTCTCACGCGGATGGGAGGTGAGTTTTTCTTTCCCAACCGGGTGGTTGGGATTTTTTGTCGTTGCCGCCGTATTGAAGTTTAAAACGGCAAGGAGGACCGGTAAGTATGTTCGGCATGCGAAGGTTGCCGCGCGGAAGGGGCGGGCTGCTTGTGGCCCTGCTGCTTCTGCCTAGCATCCTGGCCGCGGTCGTTGCCGGTTGCGGGCTCGCTCCGGCGCCGCCCGGAGACTCCGGGCCGCCGGCCGGCGCGGGGTTTCCTCTGACCCTCACCGACGATCTGGGCAAGGAAGTCACTCTGCCGGCGGCGCCGCAAAGACTGGTTTCCTTGTCCCCTTCCAACACCGAGATCCTGTTTGCCCTCGGCCTGGGCGAGAAGGTGGTCGGCGTGGACGACTACAGCAATTATCCGCCCGAGGCGGCGGCCGTGCCCAAAATCGGCGGTTTCTCCAAGCCGAACGTGGAGAAGGTCGTGGCGCTGAAGCCGGACCTGGTCTTGGCCACCGACATGCACCAGCAGGCCGTAGACCGGCTGGAAGAGATGGGGATCGCCGTGGCCGTAGTCAATGCGAAAACGGTGGACGAAGTACTCGAAAGCATCAAATGGGTGGGCAGGGCCACCGGAGCGGAGGATCGCGCCGCCCGGGTCGTCGCGGAGATGGAAGAGCGCATCCGCCGGGTGCAGGCTCTGGTGCGGGACATTCCAGAAGAAAAGAAGCCGCTGGTATACTACGAGGTCTATTCCGACCCCCTGATGTCCGCAGGTCCTAAGACGCTCATCGGCCAACTGATCGAACTGGCTGGCGGCCGCAACCTCGCCCGCACGGCCGAGACGGACTATCCCAGGTTCAGCGCCGAGGCCGTAATCAAGGGAGATCCGGAGATCATCCTCTTCCCGCAGTTTCACGGCACGGCCTCGCAGACGGTAGAGCAGATCAAGGCTAGGCCCGGTTGGGAGGCGATCCGCGCCGTGAAGAACAATCGCGTATACGGGATCGACGCCGACCTGATCTCCAGGCCCGGCCCGCGCGTGGCCGAGGCGCTCGAGCGGCTGGCGCGCCTTATTCACCCAGAACTCTTCGGCAAGTAGAGAGCTGCCGCGGTGGGCGGCGGGAAATGGAGCTTGGGAGGAGGCTCTGCATGGGATTGGCCGGGCGAGAAGCAGGCCGGTTGCGGGCCTATGGGAGCGGCGGCCCCGCCGGTTCGGCGGCCAAAACGGTTTTCGCCGCGCTTGAATCCAGGCGCTGGAAAACCAGGGTCCTCAAGGCGGCTTTGCTCGCGCTTCTGCTTGTGGCCATCGGCATCGCCGTGTGCCTGGGCGCGGCAAACGTCCCCCTGGCGGACCTCTTTCGGGCACTGGGCCTGCCGGCCGGGCCCGACACACCCGACTCACTGCTCAACCAGAGGATCATCCTTGAGCTGCGGCTGCCGCGCGTGCTGCTGGCGGCCCTGGTAGGGGCGTCCCTGGCCCTGGCCGGCGCCACGTTTCAGGCCCTGTTCAGGAACCCCATGGCGGACCCCTACGTGATCGGCGTGTCTTCCGGCGCCTCTCTGGGAGCCACGGTGGCCATGTTGTTGGCGGTCGACCTCCGATTTTTTGGCATCGGTGCGGTGCCGCTTTTTGCCTTCGTCGGCGCCGTAGGTACGGTCCTTCTCGTTTCCCGCCTGGGCCGGGTGGGCGCGAGCGTCTCGCTCTCTACGCTGCTTTTGGCCGGTATCGCCGTGGGATCCTTTTTCTCGGCGATCGTTTCCCTGCTGGTTTACTTCGCCGGCGACCGGCTGCACCAGGTGATTTTTTGGCTGATGGGCGGTTTTGACGGCGCCAACTGGCCGTATGTGCGTCTTGCCCTTCCCTATTTTGTCCTGGGCACGGCCGCGATCCTGGTGCACACTCGCGAGCTGAACATCCTGCTTCTGGGAGAGGAGACGGCCGGACAGTTGGGAGTGGACGTGGAGCGGGCCAAGAGGTGGCTCCTGTCCGGGGCGGCGCTGCTTACCGCCACCGCCGTCTCCACCAGCGGGGTCATCGGGTTTGTCGGGCTGATCGTGCCTCATGTCCTGCGCATGCTGGGCGGTCCCGACCACGGCTTCCTGCTTCCCGCCTCGGCCCTCGCCGGGGCCGCCCTGATGGTGGCGGCAGACACGCTGGCCAGGACGCTGATCGCCCCAACGGAGCTGCCCGTGGGGTTGATCACCGCCTTAAGCGGCGGTCCTTTCTTTATCTACATCCTGCGCAGCCGCCAAAGGATTCCCTGAGGAAAACGCCACGGACCTGGACT
>JACIYD010000130.1 GCA_014360105.1 Clostridia bacterium | reverse complement strand
GTTCGTTCCGTGCGGCTCCCTGGCTCCTCCGGCGGCGCCGGCCTCACGGGCCGACCGGGCCCGCGTAGGTTCCCGGCCCGCCGCGACGCTGAAAGTCCTCTTTTGGGAGCCAAGGACTGCCCGACAAGAGCAAGATGTGTCGGGGGCAAAGGGTGCCTGACTCACCCTCATGGACTACACTGACCCCAAAACATCCTTTAGGCGGGCGAGCAACTGTTCTTTTGGCTGGTAGCCGACCACGCGCCCTACCTCCTGCCCCTCCTTAAAGACGATGAGGGTGGGGATACTCATTATGCCGTAGGCGGCGGTCGTCTCCGGGTTGGCGTCCACGTTCAGCTTGGCCACCCTTACCCGGCCGTCTAGCGCAACGGCTATCTCTTCCAGCACCGGGGCCAACAGGCGACAGGGCCCGCACCACTCTGCCCAGAAGTCGACCACTACCGGGAGGGAAGAGGCAAGCACCTCCGTGAGAAAGTTGTCGTCGTTCACCGATAAGATTTCGGCCATGGGCACTCCTCCAGAACAAGGATCGTTAGTGTTACAATCATACTAGACCATAATTACGCCGTGCTCGAGCTGAGCTTAAGGCGGGCCCGCGGCCCGTGCGCGCCGTCGGCGGCGCCACGGGAGCCGGTGGCCATCCCTGGCCTGCGGCAGGCTTGCGCCCTTGCCCGCGTGAAAAGCCCGGCTTGCCGCCATGCCAAAAGTCCCGCGCCGGGAGCCAAAAACCCGGCAAGAATAGGGTTAGGTCAGGGGGAGTACGTACTTTTCAACGATGGCGTACTACAAAAAGTTGCCCCGCCGGCCCGCCGTGTACCTCGCCTATGGTCGCGCCCTGCACACCACGTTGCGCCAGGCGCTCCAGACACTCCTCTTCCCGAGAGGCGGGCACGGCAAGCAAAAGTCCCCCGGACGTCTGCGGGTCGAAGAGCAGATCCTGCTCCGCCTCGGCAACGTCAACCGCAATCTGGACCCGCGGCGCCAGGAAGTTGCGGTTGGCGTAGGTCCCGCCGGGGACAAGGCCCATCTCTGCCAGTTCCAGGGCCTGTGGGTAGAAGGGGATCGCTTCCACCCAGAACCGCAACGCCACGCCGCTGGCCTGAGCCATCTCTGCCGCATGGCCCAAGAGACCAAAACCGGTAATATCCGTACAGCCACGCAAGGCCAGTTCCTGGGCTACGGCCGCCGCCTCACGGTTTAAGGTGGCCATGGAAGCAGTCACGGTCGCCACCACCTCGGCCCGCGCCAGGCCTGCCTTAATGGCCGTGCTGATTATGCCGCTGCCTATAGGTTTGGTGAGAATAAGGACGTCGCCCGGCTTGGCCTGGCTGTTGGTCATCAGCCGCTCCGGGTGCACGATGCCCGTCACCGCCAGACCGTACTTAGGCTCCGGGTCCTCCACGCTGTGACCGCCAACAAGCACCGCCCCCGCCTCGAGCACCTTTTCTGCGCCGCCACGGAGGATTTCGCGGAGGACGGTCAGGTCGAGTTTGCGCGCGGGAAAGCAGACCACGTTCATCGCGGTAAGCGGTACACCACCCATGGCGTAGACATCGCTCAGGGCGTTGGCTGCGGCAATCTGGCCGAAAAGATAGGGGTCGTCCACGATCGGGGTAAAAAAGTCGATGGTTTGAATGAGTGCCCGCTCCGCGTCCAATCTGTAAACGCCGGCATCGTCATAGTTCTCCAGGCCGACCAGCAGATTCTCCGTCGGCATGGGCGGCAATTGCGCCAGCACTTCGGTCAGGGTCCCCGGACCCATTTTCGAAGCTCAGCCGGCGCTGCAGGAAAGCTCTGTCAGCCGGATGCGTGCCACGATCTCACCCCCATTTCCGCTTTTCACTTGCCGGCTACTCGTCAGTCCTTGCCCCTGGTTAGTACGGGACTCAATAACTACCGGGCCAAAGCTCCCCAGAGCAACTCCGCCAGTTCGGTTACGGCCGGCAGATCGCCCTGCCCTGTCTGTACCGCCCCGTCCAAGCTTACTAAGCAAAAAGGGCAAGCCACGGCCACTACTTCTGCCCCCAGCGCCGCCGCCCGCCGGAGCAGGTCATGGGCCGGTGAACGGCTCCCTGCAGGCGCCGGTAGCCACATGCGCCCGCCGCCGGCTTCGCAACAAACACCGGGACCGTACTCCGCCCCGACCTCGACCAGGGTCACGCCCGGAAGCTGCCGCAGCAGTGCCCGCGGCGCCTCGTAAACGCCGTTATGGCGGCCCAGGTGGCAGGGATCATGATAGGCCACTCGCCGTGAGGGACCCGGGGCAAAGCGCAGGCGGCCGTTTTCTACCAGAGGCGCCAGGAAGTCACTGTAATGCCAAACTTCGCCCCAGGGCGGATAGAGGTTCTTAAAGGCATCGTAACAGTGGGGTGAAAAGGTCACCACCCGTCGCACGCCGTGTCGCCGCCAAAGCTCGAGATTTTTCTCCGCCAGCCAGACAAAGAGCCCTTCCTCGCCCAGGCTATAGGCCTCCCGGCCGCAGCAGACTTCCGCCGCGCCCAGCACGGCGAAATCGACGCCGGCGGCCAGGAGCAACTGCGCCAGCGCACGTGCCGCCCGCTGCGCCCGCGGGTCGTACGCCGCCAGGCAGCCCAGATAGAGGAGCGTCTCCGCTCGCGCCCCGCGCGCGTAATCCTTAAGGCCGAGGAGCGCCGCCCAGGCGTGTCGCTCTGCCGGCGGCCGCCGCCAGGGATTGCCGTAGAGCCTAAGGCTGCGCAGGGCACCGGCCGCCGTCGCCGGCACCTTACCCTGCTCCAGCAGCCAACGCCTGGCACCCACCACCAGTTCGGCCACCGGTACACCTACGGGGCAGGCGGTCTCACAGGCGCGGCACAACGTACAGCGCTGCCAGAACTCGGCGGCAAAGAAAGTATCCGGTACGAGCTCACCCGCAAGGAAGCCTTGCAGCATCGCCACCTTGCCCCGCGGCGTGGCCACCTCGCCTGCCGGCGGCCAGGCGCCGCTCAACGGGCAGGCAGCCAGGCAAAGGCCGCAGCGTACGCACTGCCTCGTCCTGGCGCGCTCCCCTTCCCGGTTTTCCGACACCGGCACACTCTTTTTTAGCTTCTCCAACATTCCCGTACGGGTTACCTTTCGCCTCATAGAATTCTTCTTGCCGACCTTTTCTCCTTGCTTCTGGCTGCTCCGGCCGGTGCCACCCCGCAACGCTGCTTTCTTAGCCCGCATCCTCACCTGCGGCGGGTTCGAGCCCCATTTTCCCCGGATTCATCAGGTTTTGCGGGTCTACCGCCTGCTTGATTTGCCGCATTAGACGCTGGGCCCCGCCGAGCTGCCAGCGGGCAAACGGGGCGCGGCTGATGCCCAGGCCGTGCTCCGTGGTCAGTGTGCCCCCGAGTTCCAGCACCAGACGATAGAGCGCCGCGCGCGCCGCCCTAACCTGGGCCCACGCCGCCGCGTCCTCCCGGTCTGCGGACAGTACACAATGGATTGTACCGTCGCCGGCATGGCTCATCAGGCCGGCTTCGACCCCATGGCTCCGAAAAAGCTCTTCCAAAAGCCGCAGGGCCCGGGGCACCTCTGCCACCGGGACGCCCACGTCCTCCGCGACCGGCGAGGGCTTGAGACGAGCCAGACAAAAATAGATCTCCCCGAAGCGGCGCCAGGCGTCCGCCCGTGCCGCGGCGTCCGCCCAAACCCACCGCGGCCCGCGCAGCAATTGTCCCAGCCTTGCACCCGCCCGATCCACTTCCGCCTCCGCGCCGTCGAATTCCGCCATTAAAAGACCCGCGGCCGGAAAGTCTGCCCTGCCGGCCAGGCGCAGCGTGGCCGCCGGCACCAACTCGTAGGCCGCCGGGGTCATCCCTTCCCGGCGCAGTACGCCCAGGGCTGTTGTCGCCTCCTCCAGCGCCTCGAGCTCCGCCTCAACCACAACGGTGGCCGCGGGCCGCGGCCAGAGTTTGAGCGTTACTTCGGTGATCACGCCCAGGGTACCTTCGGCGCCAATAAAGAGGTCCTTCAAGGCGTAGCCGCAGGCCGTCTTGGCCGTACGACTGCCGAGATGTATCGCCTCGCCTCCGGGCAGAACTACCGTCAGGGCCAACACTTGCTCCCGTACTGTCCCGTATTTCAGGCTGCGCATGCCGCTGCCGCCACAGGCCACGCTCCCTCCCACGGTGGAAACACGGCCGCTGCCTGGTGTGGCGGGAGTAAAAAGGCCGTGACCCGCCAGTGCGCGGTTGAGGTCGGCCCAAACTACTCCTGGTTCAAGTACGGCATAAAGATTCGGGGCGTCCACCCGCAGGACATGATTAAGGCGGCTCAGGTCCAGTATAAGGCCGCCGCGCACTGGGACCACGCCACCGGTAACGCTTGTGCCGCTCCCCCGCGGTACTAGCGGCAGTCCATAGCGATAGGCTAGGCGCACTACGGCCGGCACCTCGACCACGCGGCGCGGTACTACTACGGCGGCCGGCAGATGCCGCTCGCCGGGATAAAAGTCCGCCGCGTAACACGTTCGCTGCGAGGGCGCGACCAGCACGTTCTCCGCCCCTACCACCCGAGCGAACTCTTCCAACACCCGTGCCTCCAAGAGTGCCAGAAACCGCCCCCTTTCCCAGGGTGTCCTCCGGAATTAGCCTCTTACCCCACGTCCTATGCACCTATTTTAACACAAAAAAGTGGTCGCCCGATGCGACCACTCGAAGACTTCCCAGCGCCGGAGCCAGGCCCCGGCCTGCCGACCTTGTAAACAATATGCACCATCTAATCGACCAAAACCGTACGGGCAGCCGCGTCCCAATCCACCCGGGCGCCCAGGGCCTCGCTCAGAAAACGCAGAGGCACCATGGTGTGGTTACCCACCAGCCGCACCGGAGCGTTCAAGGCGATGCTCTGGCCGTTTTTGTAGGCCACCTTGCTCCTTACTTGCAGCTTCACCTCCGCCTGACCCTTTCTGATCTTTACCTGTCCCTTACCCTGATAGGCGACGTCCGCTCCCAGGGCCTCCGCCAGGGCGCGCAGCGGCACCAGTACGCAGCCTTCCTCCAGGATGGGCGTAATGTCCGGCTCAAGCAACCGGCCCCGAAGGAAGACCTTGATTTTGCCTCGCTCACCATCCGAGCCACCGGGCCGGGGCTCCGGTCCGGGCGGCTGCGGGGCAGGCGTGATGCGCGGAAACGGTAATTGCAGAGAAAGCCACGTCAGCTCCCGCGTCTTCACCTCCGCCTTCTGGTAGGTATATGCCCCGCCTTTCAGCACCAACACCCAGTAGTTGCCGGCCGGCATCGCCGGCAGGAAAAAGTGACCGTCCTGGTCGGTCCACCCACGGTAAGGCGCAAGCCGGGCCACTAATCCTGCCTCTTCCTGGTTGAGCACCGCCCGGCCTTCACCCCTCACCTCTAGCCGGACCCTCACGCGCCCCTGCTGCAGGGCAAGGCCACCGTCTGCTTCTGCGCTGA
>JACIYD010000013.1 GCA_014360105.1 Clostridia bacterium | reverse complement strand
ACAATTGCCGGCCTAATTCGCAGAAAGGAGGAATCTTCTTGCCCGTCAAAACCATCGGCATCCTGGGCGCCGGCTCCATGGGCCGCGGTATTGCGCAGTTGGCCGCCCAGTCCGGCTTTGAAGTGATCCTGAGCGACCTAACGCTGGACATCGTTGAGCGGGCCCTGGAGGATGTGAAAAAGCAGCTTTCCCGCCTGGTGGAAAAGGGCAAAATGACCCAGGCGGACCAGGAGGCCATTCTGGCCCGCATCAAAAAAGCAAGCGGCCTGGAAAGCCTCGCCCCGGCCGACTTCGTCATCGAGGCCGTCTTTGAGGACGAGAACCTCAAAAAGGAGATCTTCCAAAAACTCGACAGCCTTTGCCCGCCCGAGGTGATCCTCACCTCCAACACCTCTTCCATCTCCATCACCGCCCTCGCCGCCGCCACCGGCCGGCCGGCACAAGTGGCCGGCATGCACTTCTTTAACCCCGCACCGGTGATGCGGCTGGTGGAGGTCATCCGGGGCTATCTCACCAGTGATGCCACCGTGGCCGCGGTGATGGAAGTCGCGCGCAAGATGAACAAGACCCCCATTGAAGTAAAAAAAGACTCCCCCGGCTTTGTCGTCAACCGCATCATGCTCGCCCAGTTCATCGAGGCCATCAAGCTCCTCGAGGAAGGGGTAGCCAGTATAGAGGACATCGACACCGCGGTGAAACTGGGCCTAAACTACCCCATGGGTCCGTTCGAGCTCATGGACTTCACCGGAGTGGATATCGGTTACCATACCCTGAACTACTTATGCGAGGAGTTCAAGGAAGGCCGCTGGAACCCGCCGGTGAGCTTAAAGCTTCTTATCAAGGCCGGCCGCCTGGGCAAGAAAACCGGCGCCGGCTGGTACGATTACGAGAAGAACTAACCCCGGGCAAAGGAGGTCGGCCTTTGAGCTACGAAACCATTATTCTCACCAGAGAAGGGGCGGTGGCCACCCTCACCTTGAATCGGCCGCCCCTTAACCCCTTGAATTCGAAAATGTTCCGCGAACTGGAGGCCGCCTTTGACGAACTGGAGGCCGACCCCGCGGTGCGGGCGCTCATTCTGTGCGGCGCGGGCGAGCGGGCCTTTGCCGCCGGCGCGGACGTGAGCGAACTGGCCGCGCAAAACCCCCTGGGGGCCCACGCTTTTTGCCGCGCCTCCTGGCGCGCCTTTAAAAAGCTGGAGGAGCTTCCCCAGGCCACCGTGGCCGCCCTCCAGGGCCTGGTCTTCGGCGGGGGCATGGAACTCGCCTACTGCTGCGACTTTCGCCTGGCGGCGGACAACGCCCGCTTCGCCCAGCCGGAGATCAACCTCGGCATCATCCCCGGCGGCGGCGCCACCCAGCGCCTGCCGCGCTTAATCGGCCTGGCCCGGGCCAAGGAGATCCTCTTTTTGGGCGAGACCTTCGATGCGGCCAAGGCCTTAGAATACGGCCTGGTCCACCGCGTGGTGCCGGCCCAAAACCTTTTGTCCGAGGCAAGGGCCCTGGCGGAAAAACTTGCGGCCAAGCCGCCGGTCACTTTAAGAACGCTCAAACGCGTCATGCAAACGGGAATGGAGGTCGACCTGGCCAGCGGTCTTCTTTTTGAAACCGAGGGCTTTGTCGTCAACTTTACCTCCGAGGATGCCCAGGAGGGCTTGAAAGCTTTCACGGAAAAGCGCCAGCCCGTTTTCCGGGGGCGGTAGGGCTCTTCAGGCTACCGCCCGCGGCGCGGCGGCGCCGGTTAAGGAGAGGTTACCGCCCCGGGGGCGCGATGTCCCCGGGGTAAGGGCGAAAGGGAGAGAGGTCAGGATGGAGAAAAAGCTCATGTCGGGCAACGAAGCCATTGCCTATGGCGCCTATCTGGGAAGAGTGCGGGTAGCCGCCGCTTATCCGGGAACGCCGAGCCCCGAGATTCTGGAGAATCTGGTTACTTACCCGGGCGTTTACGCCGAGTGGGCGCCCAACGAAAAGGTGGCCGTAGACGTGGCCGCGGGTGCAGCCTATGCCGGGCGGCGCGCTCTCGCGGCGATGAAACATGTCGGGTTGAACGTGGCCGCCGACTCCCTTTTCTATACCTCCTATACCGGCATGCAGGCCGGGCTGGTCATCATCACCTGCGATGACCCGGCGATGCACAGCTCGCAAAACGAGCAGGACAACCGCCATTATGCCCGTTTTGCCAAGGTACCCATGCTGGAGCCGTCTTACAGTGAGGAGGCCAAGCAGTTTACCAAACTCGCCTTTGATATCAGCGAGGCCTTCGACACGCCGGTTCTCGTGCGCAGCACCACACGCATCTCCCATTCGGAAAGCATCGTCCAAATGGAAGAACCGCCGTCCCCCACTTGGGAAGAGCTACCGCCCTACAAGCGCGATCCGGTGAAGTACGTGATGGTGCCGGCCAACGCGAGAAGGCGGCACCCCATCATCGAGGAGCGCCTGGGGAAACTGGCCGCCTACTTTGAAGGCCTTGACATCAACCGCATCGAAATGGGAGACCCCGCCCTCGGCATCGTTACCAGCGGCGTTTCCTACCAGCATGCGCGCGAGGTCTTCCCCGAAGCCAGTTTCCTTAAGCTCGGCACCGTCTGGCCCCTGCCGGTGAATAAGATTCGTGAGTTCGCCAGCCGGGTAAAGCGTGTGGTGGTGATCGAGGAACTCGATCCGTTCCTGGAGGAACAACTGCGTCTCATCGGCGTGGAATGCACGGGCAAGAAGATCTTCCCCATCCTGGGTGAGTTCAATTCCGGCCTGGTACGGGATTGCGCCCGCCGTGGCGGGCTGATAGCCGGCGAGGCAGCCCAAGAAGCGGCCGCTACCGCGCCCAGCCCACCCCTGGCGGCCGAGTTGCCGCCGCGGCCGCCCATGCTCTGCCCGGGCTGCGCGCACCGCGGCATGTTCTACGTCTTGCAGCACTATAAAGCGGTGGTATTGGGCGACATCGGCTGCTATACCCTCGGTGCCGCACCGCCACTGCTGGCCCTGCATACCTGTGGCTGCATGGGGGCAAGCATCGGGGTGGCCCACGGGGTCGACAAGGCCGGCTGTAAAGACCGGAAAGTGGCGGTCATCGGGGACTCCACCTTCTTCCATGCCGGCATTCCGCCCCTGATCGACGTCGTCTACAACAAGGGAGCGACCACGGTTATTGTTTTGGACAACCGTATTACCGCCATGACCGGCCACCAGGATCACCCCGGCTCCGGGCGGACGCTGGCCAAAGAGCCTACGGTGGATATTAAGATCGAGGACGTCGCCCGCGCGGTAGGATTTCAGAAGGTAGACGTGGTCGATCCGCTGGATTTCAAGGCTACCAGAGCGATCGTGAAAGAGCACCTGGAAAGCAATGAACCCTCGCTCATCGTGGCACGCCATCCCTGCGTGCTTTATGCGCGGGAGTTTAAGAAGCCCTACCAAATCGACCCGGAAAAGTGCAACGACTGCGGCATTTGCCGGCGCATCGGTTGCGCACCCCTCATCCGCGCGGACGGCAAAATGGCCATCGACCAGTTGCTTTGCATCGGCTGCGGTTTCTGTGCCCAGATTTGCGGGCGTAAAGCGATTACGCAAGTTGCCTAGGGAAGGGAGGCGGAGGTGATGACCAGCCACAAGATCGACTTTCTCATGGCCGGCGTGGGCGGGCAGGGCACCATTCTGAGCAGCGACATCCTGGCGGAAGTAGGAATGATGGCCGGCTATGATGCAAAGAAATCCGAGGTCCACGGCATGGCCCAGCGCGGCGGCAGCGTGGAAACCCATGTTCGCTGGGGCGAAAAAGTCTATTCTCCCATGGTGGAGCAGGGGCGGGTGGACTACCTTCTGGGCTTTGAGATGCTTGAGGCGGCCCGTTGGTGGCACTTCCTCGGGCCCCATTCTTTCGCCCTGGTAAACCGGTATCGCATTAACCCGCCGGCCGTTAATTTGGGGCAGGCTCGCTACCCGGAGCCGGAAGAGTTGGAGGCGCTGTTGAAAACCAACCAGGCAACCGTACAATGGGTACCGGCAACGGAGGTGGCGGTGGAGCTGGGCAACCAGGCGCTGGCCGGGGTGATTCTTCTCGGCGCACTTTCCACGCGGCTGGCGGTGGCCGAAGAAGTGTGGTTGGACGTGATCGCAAGGCGGGTGCCGGCGCGCTTTGTCGAGCTGAATAAGCAGGCCTTTGCCCGCGGGCGGGCGCTGGTTTCGTCCTAAACGGTGATCCGGCCTGGCGGCCGTCGTTTGTTTACCATCTTCATAATTGACCCAATTAGGTTAATCGCTCTAATTGGCTCGCTTGGAGAAAGTGCAGCAAACTTTTTCGCTTTACGACTATAGGAAATTTAAGAGGTAATCCTTTTGGCGATGAGAATTAAAGGAAAGGGGAGTGTCGCATGGCGCTGGCCAAAGAAGAAGCGCGGGTAGTTATTTGGAACCCGGCGGCCGAATGCATGCCCCTGGAGGAGAAGCGCATGCTGCAGTTGCGGCGGCTGCAGCGCATCGTCGAGTACGTCTATCACCGGGTGCCTTTCTACCGGAAGGCTTTCGACGAACACAAGGTTAAACCCGAGGACATTCGCACCCTGGACGACATCCGCCGCCTGCCCTTCACCAAAAAGACCGATCTGGTGGCCAACTACCCCTTCGGCATGTGGGCTGTGCCGCTGGAGGAGATAGTGCGCCTCCAGTCCACCAGCGGGACCACGGCAAAACCAATAGTGATGGGCTATACCCGGAACGATACGGAAATGTGGGCCGAGGCCATGGCCCGCACCTACCAGCTTTGCGGTGTTACGGCGGACGACGTCGTGCAGAACGCGTACGGCTATGCCCTTTTCACCGGCGGCATGGGCTTCCACATCGGCGCGGAGAAAATCGGGGCAACGCTCATTCCTGCGGGTCCGGGTATGACCCAGCGCCAGATCATGCTGATGCTCGACCTGGGCACCACGGTTCTTACCTGCACACCCTCGTATGCGCTCACCATTGCCGATACGCTGGCCAGCATGAACATCGACCGCAGTAAGCTCAAGCTCCGGGTGGGGATTTTCGGCGCCGAACCCTGGACAGAGGAAATGCGCCGCACCATCGAAGAGGGTCTGGGCCTGGAGGCTTACGACATTTACGGCTTCACCGAGATGTGCGGACCGGGCGTGGCCTGCGAGTGCCTCTACCACGACGGGCTGCACATCCAGGACGACCTCTTCTACCCGGAGGTGGTGGATCCGGACACCGAAGAGCCGCTGCCGCCGGGCGAAAAGGGTGACCTGGTCTTCACCAGCCTCACGCGCGAAGGGGTGCCCCTGATCCGCTACCGCACGAAGGACATCACTTCTCTGGAATACGAGCCGTGCCGCTGCGGCCGGACCACCCCGCGCTTCCGCAAGATCACCGGCCGCATTGACGACATGCTCATCATCCGCGGCGTCAACGTCTTCCCCTCCCAGATCGAAACGGTCATCCTCCAGTACCGCGAGCTGGCGCCCCAGTACCAGATCATCGTCGACCGGGTGAAGAACCTCGATACGCTGGAGGTGCAGGTGGAAGCCACGGAGGAATTCTGGGCCCAGGGCGAAGAAGCGCGGCGGAATCTGGCCGCTCAGGTCCAGGCGAAACTGACCCAGGCAATTATCGCCACGGCAGACATCACCATCCTTGCCCCGCGGACCCTGCCGCGCATCGAAGCCGGCAAGGCGCGGCGCGTGGTCGACAAGCGCAGACTCGGTTAGGCCCAAAAGCGGATTTTGTGGAGGTGGACAGGAAATGGCCATGGCACAGGCAGAAATCGGGTCGGTACCCGTTTGGGACCGGGCGGCGGAGATGATGCCGCCGGAGGAGCGGGCCGCCTTGCAACTGGGACGGATGCGGCGCCTGCTGGAGCGGCTGCACCGCACCTCATCCTTTTACCGTCAAGCCCTTGACGCCAGGGGAATCAAGCCGCAAGATCTGAAGTCGCTGGACGACGTGCGGCACCTTCCCTTTACCACCAAGAAGGACGTGGTAGACCACTACCCCTTTGGCCTGCTCACCGTGCCGCTGCAGCAGGCGGTGCGGCTCCACGCTTCTAGCGGCACTACGGGCAAGCCGGTGGTCTCCTTTTACACACCCCACGATCTCGACGTCTGGGCAGAGTGTTGCGCCCGCGCCCTGGTCTCCGCCGGCATCGGCCGGGGGGACATCGTGCAAAACACGCACGGTTACGGGCTCTTCACCGGCGGCCTGGGCATGCACTTCGGCGCGGAGAAAGTGGGGGCGTTGACCATCCCCATTTCCACCGGCCTTACCGAGAGACAGGTAATGTTCATGCAGGACCTGGGAGTAACCGCGCTCGTCGTTACTCCTTCCTATGCCCTGGTAATCGCGGAAAAGATCGAGGAGATGGGGATCGACCGCTCGCAGCTTAAGCTGCGGGTGAGCATCGGCGGTGCGGAGCCGTCCACCGAAGAGATGCGGGAGAAGATCGAGGCGAAACTCGGGGTCAAGCACTACGACGTCTACGGCCTCCTGGAAATCATGGGTCCTGGCGTGGCGGTAGAGTGTGTCTGCCAGGAGGGGCTCCATGTTCAGGAGGACCATGTGTACGCCGAAATCATCAACCCGGAAACAGGCCAGGTGCTGCCGCCGGGCGAAAAAGGGGAACTGGTGCTCACCACCCTCACCAAAGAAGGGACGCCCATGCTCCGCTACCGCACCGGCGACCTCACCTACTTCTACGAAGGACCGTGTCCGTGCGGCCGTACGACGGTGCGCATCCACAAGATCATCGGCCGGGCGGACGACATGGTAGTGGTCAAGGGGATCAACGTCTTTCCCTCGCAGGTGGAATCGGTCATCCTGCGCCACAAGGAATTGGAGCCCCAGTATCAACTGATCGTGGACCGGAAGAACCACCTGGACACGCTGGAAGTTGAGGTGGAGGCCAGCGAGGAATTCTGGGGGCACGGCGAAGCAGCGCGCGAGCACATGCAGAAGGTATTGGAGAAGGAACTGCAGGACGTGCTCGTGGTGCATGCCAAGGTAACCGTACTCGCACCCAAGACCTTGCCGCGTATCGAGGCAGGCAAGGCACGGCGGGTGATCGACCGGCGCCAGCTTTAACACGCGGTATTCGCCGGAGCGCTCACCACTCCGGCAAGCCGGGATGAGACGGTGTGGTCGCATAACGGGATGTCTACGGAAATCTCCGCGCCCCGGGCGGGCGGCGGTGCACCCCGCAGAGAAGGCGCGTCGCCATAGGCAGCGGAGGGCCGGAGTGTGGCGGTTTGCGCTGGCGAAGCGAAAGGGTGAGGGGTGAGTCGGGGTAGACTCACCCCCTTTTTGAACCTACCATAACAAAGACAGGTTTTTAGCAAAGACCATGCCAACTATTTGAATTCCGGGGGAGGTGGACCGGTGGACGGAGAAAAAGAGGCAGCCCTGGCAGCGCTGCAGGCGAAATTCGACCAGGACCCGTTCTGCAAGTTTCTGGGCATTACCCTGGTGGAGCTACGACCGGGCTACGCGCGGCTCTATATGGACGTGACTCCTTCCCTTCTTAACTTCCACGGGCTGACGCACGGGGGCGCCATTTATGCCCTGGCGGACGCTGGATTTGCCGCGGCTAGCAACTCCCATGGGCGCGCTGCCGTGGCCCTTCACGTAAGCATGACTTATCTTGCGCCCACCTCGACCGGCACCCGCTTATGGGTGACGGCAAGCGAGGAAAAGCTGGGCAAACGGACCGCTTTGTACCGTCTCGCCGTAGAAGACGATCGCGGCGAGCTGGTTGCCCTCGCCCAGGGCGTGGTTTACCGGCGCAACGACTTCCTGCTCGAAGGGTTGAGCGAAGAGATCTAGAAGAAGGCGAGGAGGCGGGGTAGCGGTGTGGCAAACGCGGCTGTGTTCACTACTAGAGATCCAGTACCCCATCGTACAAGGGGGCCTGCAGTGGCTCTCGACGCCGGAATTCACCGCCGCCGTAAGCAACAGCGGCGCGTTGGGCGTATTGGCGGCGGCCATGTACCCCGAAGAAGAGGAATTACGTGCCGCCATTCGGCGCCTGCGTTCCCTGACCGACAAGCCCTTTGGCGTCAACCTGACCCTTCTTCCCCATCTGGGCTTACGCGAGCGCGTTCAGCGCCACGTGCGGGTAATCATTGAAGAAAAGGTGCCGGTGGTGGAGACCAGCGGTCGCAACCCTCAGGAAATCATTTCTCTTCTCAAGGAGGGTGGCGTCAAGATCATCCACAAGGTGCCGAACGTACGCTTTGCCCGAAAGGCAGAAGAATTGGGAGTCGACGCCGTCGCCGTGGTCGGCTGGGAATGTGCCGGTCATCCCGGCATGGATGAAGTAGGCGGCCTGGTACTTATCCCCAAGGTAGCCCGGTCGGTACGCATTCCCGTGTTGGCCGCGGGCGGCATTGCCGACGGGCACGGTCTGGTGGCCGCCCTGGCGTTGGGGGCAGAAGGCGTGTTACTGGGCACACGCCTGATGGCCACGGAGGAGTGTCCGGTGCATTCCCGTTTCAAGGAGTGGCTGGTACGGGCGCAGGAAACGGACACACTGGTAGTGGGGAAAAAGATGGGTGACCCGGTACGGGTCCTGCGCAATGCCGTGGCCGAGGCGCTTCTGGCGGAGGAAGAGGCCGGCCTGGCGGGCGAAGCCCTCGACCGGGCGATGCGGCAAAAGATTCACCGCCGGGCCCTTCTCGAGGGCGACCTGGAGACGGCGACCTTTACCGTGGGGCAGGTTGTGGGCCTCATCCGGGAGATTGCCGGGGTCGAAACCGTGATCAAGGGGATGGTAGCCGAGGCCGAAGAAATAGTGCAAGGTCTGGCAAGGTTATTAACTTTATAAAAACCGGCAGGAGAAACCCAGGGGAGGGCGAATCAGAATCTTTAAGTAGCTTCCGGTAGTGCTGCTGGCCGACCCCTGACAGTGAACTTGGTTGGAGGTGAACCCTTCTCCCATGGAACGAAACGTCTGCCTCATCGCCGGTGGTATGTCCGAGTGGGGGGTACGGGAGGCCTCTTTGAGGGACATGTTCCAGGAAGCGGGCAAGGCCTGCTTTGAGGACAATCCCGCCGTGACCAACAAGGACGTGGACGGTCTTATCGTCGCCAGCGCTTATACCGAGCGCTGCTCTTTTCAAACCCACCTTGCCCCCCTGGTGGCGGAATACTTAGGGATCAAGCCCAAAAGCATCTGCGCCCGGGTGGAGCTGCTCTGCGCCAGCGGCAGCTCCGGCATTATCCTCGCCTACGGCCTGATCAAGGCCGGCATTGCCGATGTCGTCATGGTGGCCGGGGGCGAGAAGCTCTACATGCCGCAAAAGTGGGAGGTCTTCTACTCAGAGCTTGCTTCCGTCGACCACGACTGGGACGGCGCCCAGGGCCTGGGCCTTCCCCCGCCGGCCTTTGCCATGGTGGCCAAACAGCACATGAAGCTCTACGGCACCACGGAGGAGCAACTGGCCCTGGTTTCGGTGAAGAACCGGAGAAACGGGCTTAATAACCCGCGGGGCCATTTCCGCCAGCCCATTGATCTTCAGACGGCGATGACCGCCCGGCCCATCGTGCCGCCTTTGAAACTTTACGACTGCTGCCCCGTCACCGACGGCTGCGCCGCGGTGATCCTGGCCTGCGAGGAAAAGGCCAAAGACCTCACCGATAGACCCCTGGTCTACATCCGCGGCACGGGCCAGGCCACGCTGAACAACATGAGCGCCAACATGCCCAACTGGACCACCTGGGAGGCCTTAAAAGTTGCCGCCCAGAAAGCCTACGCCGACGCCGGCGTAAAGCCTGGTGACATCGACGTCGCCCAGACCCACGACTGCTTTACCATCTCGGAAATCATCGAGTACGAGGACCTGGGTTTTTGCGAAAAGGGCGAGGGTGGGCTTTTCATCCAGGAAGGAAAATCCGACTTCGGCGGCCAGGTTCCCGTGAACACCGACGGCGGGCTTTTAAGCTGCGGCCACCCCTTCGGCGGCACGGGTATCAGGCAGGCCATCGAAATCATGAAGCAACTGCAGGGCAGGGCGGTGCGCCAGGTGGAGGGAGCAAGGATCGGGCTCACCCACAACTTAAGCGGCTTTATCGCCGCCCACACGGTCATCATCTACGGGAGGGATAAGGATTGATCGGCGTCCCCATCCTGGAAGGCAAATACGCCGCCACCATGGACCTCTACCCCCAGCAGAGCAAGGAGTTCAACCGCATCTATCCCTTCTACGAACATCTCAAACAAGGCCGCTTCACCACCACCAAATGCCGCGCCTGCGGCCGGAAAAGCTTCCCGCCGCGGGTGGTCTGCCCCAACTGCCTCTCCGAGGACCTGGAGTGGGTGGACCTGCCTACCCGGGGTAAGGTGCTGGTCTTCACCGAAGAGGTCACCGGTGTGCCCCTGGGCTTTGAGAGCCCCCTGATCCATGCCCTGGTGGATCTACAAGGTGAGATGAAGCTCTTCGTGCGCATCGTCAACTGCCAGGCGGGCGAGCTCAAAGAAGGGGACGAGGTGAAGTTGGCCGTCTTCCCGGTGGCCCCGGTGCCGCAGGAGGGGCGCGGGGGCGTGGTGATGCAGGAAAGGGTTTACTATGCTTTTGAGCCGGTAAAGTAAAGGCAGTTAAACTGGAGGCTCCCGCACCTTGCCAGCAACGCGGTGTTCACGGCTCAGGGGAGGGCCGACCAATGGTTGGAGGGCACGAGCTAGACAACATTTTCTACCCCAAAAGCGTCGCGGTCCTGGGCGTGAGTGACTCGCGTCAGCGGGTGGGCTATAACCTCTTCGAGAGCCTCCTCCAGGGCGGCTTTCCCGGGAGCCTCTACCCGGTGCACCCGCGCCTTGAGACCGTTCTTGGCCGCCGGGTCTACCATTCCCTGGCCGAGATCCCCGAAAAGGTTGACCTCGCCCTCCTCGCTCTAAACGAAAGGGCCACCCTTGCGGCCCTTGAAGAGTGCGGCGAAAAAGGGGTCAAAGGAGCGGTCTGCGTGGCCGGCGGCTACCGCGAGGTGGGCGAGGCGGGCGCCGCCCTGGAGGAGGAGTTGCGCGCCATTGCCCGCCGCTACGGTATCGGGCTCATCGGCCCCAATACCCTTGGCCTGATCAACAACGACGCCGACCTCTACGCCACCTTCTACCCCTTACGCCTGCCCAAGGGCCCGGTTTCCTTCATCTCCCAGAGCGGCGGCATGGGGCTCACCTTCATGCACCGGGCGGCCGACGCCGGCCTCGGCCTGAACAAGTGGGTCGGCGTGGGCAACCGCAGCACCTTCGAATTCGCCGACTACCTCGCCTACTTCGGCCAAGATCCCACCACGAAAGTCATCGGCATCTTCCTTGAAGGAACCGAGGGCGCGGCAAGGATGGTGCGAGTGGCGGCCGCGATCGCCAAACCGGTGGTGGTCTACAAGGTAGGCCGGGGTGAGGTTACCGACTACGCCTCCCTCACCCATACCGGAACCTTGGCCGGCTCCTACCGGGTCTACCGGGACATCTTCCGCCAGTTCGGCCTATATGCGGTGGAGAGCGTGGCGCAAATGGTGGCCGCGCTCAAAGCTCTCTCGTTAGCCCCCTTGCCCCAGGGCAACCGGGTGGGCATCATGACCCACACGGCCGGGCCGAGCATCGTCGCGGCCGACGAGCTTTTGAGCCGGGGCTGCAGCCTTCCCCCCTTGGCGGCCGCCACCTTGGAGGCGATCGAGCGGCTCACCGGGCCCAGCCCGCCCTTTGTCTTAAAAAACCCCCTGGACGTAGCCGGTCTCGGCTTTGCCGCCGAGGCCTACGGGCAATACCTTGAACTGGTGGCGCAAGACCCCGGGGTGGACCTGGTCTTGGCCATCTATTGCGAGCACAAGAACTGGCGCTTTCCCTCCCGGGAGCTTGTACAGGCTAAAGAAAGAGCAGGCAAACCGATCGTGGCCTGCTATGCCTCCCGTGACGAATTCCTGGAGGAAGAGCGCAAATTGCTTGAGCACCATGGTATACCGCTTTTTGGTACCCCGGAGGAAGCGGCCTGGGGAGCCGCCGCCCTCGTTGCTTGGGCGGAGCGGCTGAGGAGGAAGGCAAAATGAATCCGAAGCAGATCATCCGGCACGCCCGCGCAGAAGGAAGACATGTCCTTCTGGAGGATGAAGCCAAAGAAGTATTGGAAGCAACAGGGCTGGCCACCGCCCGCTGCTACCGGGTGAAAACCAAAAGCGAAGCGAGGGAAGTGGCGGCCCGCCTCGGCTTCCCGGTGGTGCTCAAAATCCGCTCTCCCTCGATCCTGCACAAGTCCGACGTGGGTGGAGTGGTGCTAAACCTCGCCAGCGAAGAAGAGGTGGCGCGGGCCTATGACCGCCTGCTCGCGATCGGTCTTTGCCACGACCCCGGGGCGGGCATCCTCGTGCAAAAGATGGCGCCTCCAGGAACAGAGTTAATTGTCGGCGTCACCACCGATCAGCACTTCGGAGCGGTCATCATGCTGGGGCTGGGAGGGCTATTTACCGAGGTGCTCCAGGATGTTAACTACCGCCTTCTGCCCATTGGCCCCGAGGACGCGAAGGAAATGATCGCCTCCCTGCGGGCCTACCCTGTCCTGGCCGGCTACCGCGGGCAAGAAGCGGTGGATCTGGCGGCCGTGGAGCAGGTGCTGCTTAAAGTTTGTGCCCTGGCCACGGAATACCCGGAGATCAAAGAACTTGATCTCAACCCGCTTGTGGCCTACAGCGAAGGTAACTTGGTCCTGGACGCAAGGATCGTCCTCCA
>JACIYD010000129.1 GCA_014360105.1 Clostridia bacterium | reverse complement strand
GGATCAAGCCGTGGACAAGGGGCGGAACCCATGGGTAATCTTTGCCCGGTATGCCAATCTTGCGTTCTCCTTTGGCGTGACCATGGCGGCGATGCTGTTCCTGGGTTTTTACGGCGGCCGCTGGCTGGACCGTCGCCTGGGCACGGAGCCATTTTTTATGATTGCCGGGGTGCTGTTGGGGGCGGGACTGGCCTTTAAGAGCCTTCTGGATGAACTGGGAGTACTGAGCCGCGAAAGTAAGCGCGAGGAGAATGGAGAGCAAAAGCAGGGCAGGAACGGGTATTAGGTCGACCGGTTGGGTTTTCTCCTGGAGAAAGGCCGGGCAAATGGCCCTGGTGGGCGTGGGCCTAGGGGTGGGTGCCTATCACCTCGGATACCATAGCCTGGGGTATGGTATCCTAGGTGGCTTGCCTCTGGGCCTTTTCAATTATTATCTGGCCTGCCGGGCCGTGGGCTACCTCGGAGCCGAGCAGGGAACGAAGCGGTTTGCCGGCACCATTGGTTTGCGCTGGGCGCTGGCCCTGACCGTGTTGTTTTTCGCGGTGCGCGGCGGTCTCTGGTTCCTTGTGGGCGTGGCTCTGGGGATCGAAATCCAGATGCTCAGCCAATTGGTAGACGCCGTGGGCGTAGTGATAGGTTTGTCACGTGCCCGTTAGGGGTGCCCTTGCGCGACCGGGTGCTCTTTGGCTCGCGGCGCAAAACCTGCGGCACCGCGCCAGGCGGGTCGATGCGCAAGGACGAGGGCGTAAGGCCGGGCGGGGGTTAGCCATTGCCAAAAGCACGGGCGCGCCGTTGACGCGAAAGACCGGCCCCCAGAGGGCCGGAAACACGGGGCGCGCTAATGGTCGGGTTACCAACGAAAGCCCCGGCAAAGGGGATCTGGAGGAGGTGAGGCAGCGTGGGCGAAAAGATTGCCCAACTGGCCGCGGTGATGGAGCACCTGAAACCGGTGGTGGTCTTTCACCTTGGGCCCATCCCAGTGACCACCACCGTCGTCACCACCTGGGTGATGATGGCGGTGCTGGTGGCGATTGCGCTTGTGACCACAAGAGGAATGCGCCTCTTGCCGCGTGGTTGGCAACACCTGCCGGAGATGACTGTCGAGTTCATCTACGGTTTTCTCGAGGGCTTCATGGGCAGGCGGGGCCGCCGTTACTTACCCCTGGTGGCCACGCTCTTCATCTTCATCCTTTTTCTCAACCTTGCCTGGCTCATTCCGGGCGCCAAGCCGCCGACGATGGATTTGAGCACAACGCTCGCTTTTGCCGTGACCACCATTATTGCCGTCCAAATTCTAAGCGTCAGAGAGGTGGGACTGAGGCGCTATATCCAGACCTATACTTCACACGGCCTGATGCTCACACCCCTAAATATCATTGAAGAGTTGGTCAAGGTGATCTCCCTCTCCTTGCGTCTTTTCGGCAATATGTTCGGCGAGGAGACGGTGGTTACCATTCTCTTTATTTTGGTACCGCTGGTGGTGCCGGCGGCCATTCAATTGCTCGGGGTCTTGTTCGGCTTTATCCAGGCCTTTATCTTTACCCTGCTTACCATTAGCTATCTGGCTACGCGCACGTCCGCGCACCATTGACGGGTCTGGCGGACCAGGCTGGGAGGCAAAGCCCTGCTCCTTAGACATCCAGGCGGATGGAGGAAAAGGGGTTAGCCAATTGTTAGCGGTTGCCGAAGGGGGGGAAAGTAAGAGAAGATGAGTGCCTTAGCCTTTATCGGCGTCGCCCTGGCGATTGCCCTGCCGGCCTTCGGCTCGGCCCTGGGACAGGGTAATGCCGCGGGCCATGCCATGGAGGGAATGGCCCGGCAGCCAGAAGCGGCCAACGATATTCGCACCACCCTCCTGTTGGCCCTGGCCTTCATGGAGGCGCTGACGCTCTTTTCCTTCGTTATTGCCATCCTGTTGTGGACGAAGATCGTTTAACGGAAGGCTGAACTTCCCTGCCCACCCGCCGGTAGGGCACGGTCGCGGCGGCCGGCGGGTGGCCTCTTTGGTTTTGGGCCCTGCCTAAAGGGGGGTTGTGGCACCGTGGAAGCGATTTTTGCCGCGCTAAACTTTGACCCCTGGACTTTCTTGCTCCAGGCGATTAACCTTTTGGTGGTTGTGGCCTTACTTTACTTTATCGTTTATAAACCGGTAACGAAGATGGTTGCAGAAAGAGAACAACGCATCGAACAGGCTCTGGAGGGGGCGGCGCGGGCGCGCCGGGAGGCGGAAGAAGCCTTGGCCCAGTATCAGGCGCAACTGGCCGGTGCCCGCCAGGAGGCCCAGGAGATCGTAACGCGGGCCACAAAGATGGCCGAAGAAATACGTGAAGAAATCACGACCAATGCCCGCCAAGAGGCGGAGAAGACGCTGGCTAAGGCCAGAGAGGAGATCCAGGCGGAAACCGCGCGGGCGTTGGCCGAGATTCGCGATCAGGCGGCCACCCTGGCCGTGCTAGCGGCCAGTCGCGTCATTGAGCGGAGTCTGACGCCGGAGGACCATGAGCGCCTGGTGCGGGAGTTCATCCAAGAAGTGGGCGAGGTGCAATGAGCGAGGCAAGGATTGCCAGACGTTACGCCCAGGCCTACTTTGAGCTGATGGCGGAAAAGGGGTTGCTCGACCGGGCCGAAGAAGACCTCAAGGCTGTGGTGGACCTAGCCCAGGAGGTGCCGGAATTCGCCCGTCTCCTGAGTCACCGGGGTATTCCCGCGGCGGAAAAGAAAGGCCTCTTGCGCCGGCTTTTCGCCGCCCAGGTATCGCCATTGACGCTGAATTTTCTGCTTCTCCTCTGCGACCGGCGGCGCGAGGCCTTGCTGCCCGCAATCCATCGCCACTTTGGCGCCCTCGTCCTCGAGGCGCGCGGGGTGGTCGAGGTGGAAGTGCGGGCCGCGGTCTCCCTCAGCGAGGAGCAGATCCAGGCGTTGCAGGCTTCTTTATCCCGGGTTACCGGCCGGGCCGTGCACCTGCGGCAGCGCCTGGAGCCGGGGCTTTTGGGTGGTTTGGTAGTCAAGGTCGGTGACCGGGTCTTCGACGGAAGTATTGCCGGGCGCTTGAACCGCCTAAAAGAGCACATCAAGGGGATGCGCATCGAAGAGTTAAGGGGGGATAGGGCCGGATGAGCCTGCGTCCTGACGAAATCAGCGCCCTACTCAAGCAGCAGATCGAGCGGTACGAGGCCCAAACCACCGTGAGCGAGGTGGGGACCGTCCTGCAGGTGGGCGACGGCATTGCCCGGGTTTGGGGTTTGGAGCGGGCGATGGCGGGGGAGCTTTTGGCCTTTCCCGGCGACGTTTACGGCATGGTGCTTAACCTGGAGGAAGATAACATCGGTTGCGTGCTGCTCGGCCCCTACAGCCACATCAAGGAAGGGGACGAGGTGCGCAGTACGGGGCGCATTGTCGAGGTGCCGGTGGGCGATGCCCTCATCGGCCGTGTGGTCAACCCGGTAGGCGAGCCCCTCGACGGGAAGGGCAAGATACTCACCGACAGTTTCCGTCCGGTGGAGTTTAAGGCCCCGGGCGTCATCTACCGCCGGCCGGTGAACCGGCCGCTGCAGACGGGGATTAAGGCGATCGACTCCATGATTCCCATCGGCCGGGGCCAGCGCGAGCTGATCATCGGCGACCGGCAGACCGGCAAAACGGCCCTGGTGGTGGATACGATCATCAACCAGAAGGGCCAGGATGTCATCTGCATTTACGTGGCCATCGGCCAGAAGGCTTCCACCGTCGCCGGGATCATCAACAAACTGGAAGAAACGGGTGCGATGGACTACACCATCATCGTCTCCGCCACGGCAAGCGACCCCGCGCCGCTGCTTTATCTGGCGCCGTATGCCGGCTGTGCGATGGGCGAGTACTTCATGTACGAGAAGCACCGCGATGTGCTGGTCGTTTACGACGACCTCTCGAAGCATGCCGCGGCGTACCGCGAGCTCTCGCTTCTCCTGCGCCGGCCGCCGGGACGCGAAGCCTTTCCCGGGGACATCTTTTACCTCCATTCGCGCCTCCTGGAGCGGGCCGCCTGCCTCAACGAACAAATGGGCGGCGGGACCCTTACCGCCATTCCCATCATCGAAACCCAGGCGGGGGACGTCGCCGCTTACATTCCCACCAACGTTATTTCCATCACCGACGGCCAGATTTATCTCGAGCCCGATCTCTTTTACGCGGGCATCCGCCCGGCCATTAACGTGGGTATTTCCGTCTCCCGCGTCGGCGGCAACGCCCAGATCCGGGCAATGCGGCAGGTGGCCGGCAGGCTGCGCCTTGACCTCGCCCAGTACCGCGAGCTGGCCGCCTTTGCCCAGTTCGGTTCCGAGCTGGACCGGGTGACGCAGGCGCGCCTCGCCCGCGGCGAGCGCATGACCGAATTGCTCAAGCAGGGGCAGTACGAGCCGATGCCGGTGGAAGAACAGGTGGCGGTGATTTATACCGGAGTAAACGGCTTCCTGGACGACCTGCCGGTGGAGGCGGTAAAACGCTTCGAGCGGGAATTCCTCGCCTTCTTGCGCAGCAACTATCCGGACGTGCTGCGCAGCATCCGCGAGGCGAAGGAAATCAAGGAAGAGGTGGCACGGCGTTTGGACCAGGCCATCAAGGAGTTTAAGCAAACCTTCACCCACGCCGCGGCCTAACCGGCCCATCCGGGGAGGTAGAGCGTATGGCGACGATGCGGGACATCCGGCGCCGCATCCGGAGCATCAAGAACACGCAGCAGATTACCAAGGCGATGCAGATGGTGGCTGCGGCCAAGCTGCGCAAGGTCCAGGACCGGGTGGTGGCGTCCCGGCCTTATGCTACCAAGCTGCGGGAAGTGCTAGGGCGTCTGGTGCTCCAGGTGCCGCCTGGTGAATATCATCCCTTGCTCGCGGAGAGGCTGGGGGGGCGGTCAGCTTATGTGGTGGTTACCGGGGACCGTGGCCTGTGCGGCGCCTACAATGCGAACGTCATCCGCCTCGCAGAAAGAGAGTTGACCGCCGCCGGCCCGGAGGCAGTGGTGCTGGCGGTGGGCCGCAAGGGACGCGATTACTTCCGCCGGCAAAAATATCCTTTGCTGCGCACTTACGTCGACCTGGGTGACGACCCTTCCTTCCCCCAGGCGAGGGAGCTGGCACGAGAACTGATGGCCCTTTTCCTGGAGCAAGCCTTTGATCATCTCTACTTGGTATACACCCAGTTTCTCTCGCCGGTGCGGCAGCAGCCGCAGGTCGTGCCTTTGCTGCCGATCCGCCGTCCCACCGGGGCGGAGAAGGCGGTAGAGTACATTTTCGAGCCACGACCGCCGCTCCTCTTTCAATCGCTGCTGCCACGTTACGTCGAAGTTCAGGTTTACCAGATGTTGTTGGAAGCGAAGGCAAGCGAGCACGGTGCGCGCATGACGGCGATGGAGGCGGCCACGGACAACGCCGAGGAAATGATCAAGCGGCTTACGCTTTCCT
>JACIYD010000128.1 GCA_014360105.1 Clostridia bacterium | reverse complement strand
TTTGCTTTTTTCATGTGTCCCTCCCGTTGGCCGGCCTCCTTTTGGGCCGGTATCTGGGCCAAATACTGGGGCAGGTAGCAGGCGTCCTGGGGGCGGCCGTTCTGTTGGGCATAGGAGGCCAGCTCTTGTGGCAGGGGTGGCGCGTCCCGGTAGTGACTATTCCCTGGGGGTCCAGCTCGGAGGCCAAAAGGCAAACGTTAGCCGCCGGACCGCTGGGTACCTTCGGTCTTGCGGGCAGTGTTAGCCTCGATGCCCTAACCGTCGGCTTTGGCCTGGGCGCCTTGCGTTTTGACATGCTGGTGGCGGTTTCCCTTATGGGCTTGGTGGCCGGCCTCATGGCCTGGACGGGGTTTATCTGCGGTCGCCGTTTGGGGTACCTCGCCCGCGAGCGCTCGCGGCTGGTGGGCGGGGTAATCCTTATTCTTATCGGCGTACGCTTGTTGGTGGAGGTCTGGTAGAATGGCACGCATTCTGTTTGTCTGCCTGGGAAATACTTGCCGTAGCCCGATGGCGGCGGCCCTGGGCCGCGCCTACCTGGCAGGTCGGGGCGTGGCCGGGGTAGAAATTGCTTCCGCCGGTGAGGCCGCCTTTACCGGTGATCCCGCCCCGCGCGAGGCGCAACAGGCACTGGAGGGGTATGGGCTCAGCCTTGCGGATCACCGGGCACAGCTTCTGACCGAAGAGATGGTGGCCGTGGCCGATCTTGTCCTGGTAATGAGTCTGGCTCAGCGCGACCGTTTGCGCCGGCGCTGGCCGCAGTACGCGGGCAAGATCTTTGCCCTGAAAGAGTACGCGGCCGGCGCGGACGTCGAGGCAGAGCGGGCCAGGGGACTGGAACTGGCGGCCCGGGTGGCCGCGATGGAACGGGAAGAAACCGCGGGACAGGCACAGGAGGGACGGCCGCTGGCAGCGGCGCAGGAAGTACAAGAACTGGCTCAGGTGAGCGCGCGGCTCAAGAGCTACGACGTGACCGATCCTCTAGGCGGCGGCGAAGAGGCGTACCGGCGGTGCGCTAAGGAACTCGCGGAAGCGGTGACGGCGGCACTTGCCAGATTCCTGGAAAATACGCCCCGGGCATGAGAGCGGGCTTTGAGGGCTGGCGGAGATCGGGCCTCGGGCTCCTATAAACGAAGGGCCCGGACATGCAGCAAGCCAAAAAGCAGGAAAAGGGTCTCTTCTGTCGAAGTCATCCTGGAGCTGGAGGGATGACCGCGTGCGTATCGCACTGGGCAGTGATCACGCCGGATACTCGCTAAAGGAGGAAATTAAGGCTTATCTGGCGGAGCAAGGGATCGGCTACCAGGACTTCGGCACATTTGATACGACGGCCGTAGACTATCCCGATTTTGCTTTGATGGTGGCCGAGGCGGTTGCCGGCCGGCAGTATGACTGCGGCATTCTTACCTGCGGCACCGGCATCGGCGTGACCATTGCCGCCAACAAGGTTCCGGGGATCCGTGCCGCCCTCTGCCACGATACCTTTTCCGCCCGGGCAAGCCGCGAGCACAACGACGCCAACATTCTTACCCTAGGGGGCCGGGTCATCGGTCCGGGGCTGGCCCGCGAGATTGTTTCGGTTTGGCTTGCCGCCAAATTTGCCGGCGGGCGGCACCGGCGCCGGTTGGAGAAGATTTGCGCCATCGAGAAGAAGTACAGCCTGAGCGGATAGAGGGCCGTGCCAAAGGAGCGCCGGCCGCAGGGCAGGGCTACAGGGTTACAGGCAGGAGGAAAAGAGCGGTGCAGGACTGGGACTTACTGGCAGAAGTAGACCCGGAGATCGCCGCCGCCATCGCCAGAGAGGCGAAAAGGCAGGCAAACCATCTTGAGCTCATTGCCTCGGAAAACTTCACCAGCAGGGCGGTGATGGCCGCCCAAGGCTCGATCCTGACCAATAAATACGCGGAGGGCTATCCCGGGCGACGCTATTACGGTGGCTGCGAATACATGGACGCGGTCGAGAACATGGCCCGTGAGCGTGCCTGTGAGCTCTTCGGCGCCGAGCATGCCAACGTCCAGCCGCATTCCGGGGCACAGGCGAACATGGCCGTTTACTTTGCGGCCCTCAAGCCCGGTGACAAGACGCTTGGCATGGACCTGGCCCACGGCGGCCACCTTACGCACGGCAGTCCGGTGAATTTTTCCGGCAGGTGGTTTCAAGCACTGACTTACGGTGTGCGACCGGACACCGAGGAAATCGACTATGAAGCCGTGGCCGCCCTGGCCGAGCGCGAGCGGCCGCGGCTCATTATTGCCGGGGCGAGTAGTTACCCGCGTTTCATCGACTTCGCCCGCTTTCGGGCCATTGCCGACGCCGTGGGCGCCTACCTGATGGTCGATATGGCTCACCTGGCGGGCCTGGTGGCCGCCGGCTCGCACCCCAGCCCGGTGACCCATGCCCACTTCGTTACCAGTACCACCCACAAGACCCTTCGCGGGCCGCGCGGCGGCTTCATCCTCTGCCCCCGGGACCTCGCGGTCGCCGTGGACAAGGCCGTTTTCCCGGGACTTCAAGGCGGACCGTTGATGCATGTCATTGCCGCCAAGGCGGTCGCCTTTCGGGAGGCTGCTACCCCTGCCTTTGCCGCCTACCAAAGGCAAGTGCTCGCCAACGCCAAGGTGCTGGGCAAAGTGCTCCAAGAACACGGCTTCCGCCTGGTGACCGGAGGAACAGACAACCATTTACTGCTGATCGATCTCCGGGGTAAAGGTCTGACCGGGGCGGAGGCAGAAGAGATTCTGGAGGCCGTGGGGATTACCGTCAACAAGAACAGTATTCCCTTCGATCCGGAGAAGCCCAGCGTGACCAGCGGTATTCGCCTAGGGACGCCAGCGCTTACCAGCCGCGGCATGGGGCCGCGTGAAATGGAAGAGGTCGGCACGCTGGTGGCCGAGGCGCTGTCCGCCCGGGACGAGCCCCGGCGGCTGGACGTGATACGGGAGCGCGTGCAAGCGCTCTGTGCGGCCTTCCCGCCTTATCCGGAGCTGGCCGCCTGGATGGACGGAAAATGAGTGCCAAAAGGCATCTCCCCTCCCGCGGTGGGCAGCGGTAGAGACGATTGAGGGAAGACGGAGGCGTCCTATGGGGCCTGGAGGGCTTCGTCCCGACTGGGACGACTATTTCCTACGCATCGTAGCCGTGGTAGCCGAGCGTTCAACTTGCTTAAGACGGCGGGTGGGGGCCTTGCTGGTGCGGCAAAAGCGCATCCTGGCCACTGGTTACAACGGCGCGCCGACGGGCCTGCCTCATTGTGCCGCCGTGGGCTGCCTTCGCGAAGAACTCGGGGTAGCGGCCGGCGAGAGGCACGAGTTGTGCCGCGGGCTGCATGCGGAACAAAACGCCATCATTCAGGCCGCGCTGCACGGGGTGAGCACGGAAGGGGCGACGCTTTACGTCAGTTGCCATCCCTGCAGCGTTTGCGCCAAGATGCTGGTCAACGCCGGCATTGTCAGGGTGGTGCAGGCAGAATCGTACCCCGACGCGCTCGCGGCAGAAATCCTGGCGGCCGCCGGCATCGAGGTTACCACCCGGGCGGGAACCTAGTACTATAGCCTCGGACGAGCAGGCGGGGGAGGCAATAAACAAGAACCGGTTAAGGCGGGAGATTAGGAGGGGGTACCCCAGAAGGCGCCCGACAACAAAGGCGGGGAAATGCGGGGGGCAGGCAAACAGGTATTTCGGACGAGAAACTGGAGTTTTGGGGGAATCAGTGGGGTGCGGCAGAAGATCGTGGCCCTGCCGCGGCTTAACCGTCTCCAGCCAACGCTGGAATCCACCGCCTTAAAATTAATGGAAGAAGCGGGGGAGCTGGCACAGGCCATCGGCAAGCTGCGCGGCCTAAACGGCGAGGAAGTATCGCTGGCGCGGGAAGACATTATGCGCCGCATCAGTCGTGAACTGCTGGATGTAGCGCAAACCGCCGTCTCCATGATGTTTGTCCTTGAAGAACAGTACGGCGTGGACCTCGACCGCAGCCTGGAGGAGCACCTGGCCAAGCTGGTCGCCAAGGGCTATCTGGCGCCGGAAGGAGAGGAATAGGGTTTGGAGGGAAGGCTTTTGGAGGGGCGCGGGCGGCCGGTGGCGCGGACGAAGAAAACCGTACGCCGGCCGGTAATCGCGTGTGTTTTCGGCACGCGGCCGGAGGCGATTAAAATGGCGCCGGTGATCCTGGAGCTTGCCGCCGCCCCCATGCGCTTCGCCTGCCGGGTGGTGGTCACCGCCCAGCACCGCGAGATGCTCGACCAGGTATTGAGCCTTTTTCACATCCGCCCGGACCTCGACCTGAATATCATGGAGGAAGGGCAGAGCCTCACCGATATTACCGTGCGCGCCCTGCGGGGACTGGGAGAGGCGTATGCCTCCTTGCGCCCGGACCTGGTGCTGGTGCACGGCGATACTACGACTACCTTTGCTGGGGCTCTCGCCGCTTTCTACCAGCAACTGCCCGTGGGCCACGTCGAAGCCGGCCTGCGCACCTACCGCAAGGATGCTCCGTTCCCCGAAGAAATGAACCGGCACCTCACCGGTGTACTTGCCGACCTACATTTCGCCCCGACCGCCGCGGCGGCGGCCAACCTGGAACGAGAAGGCGTTCCCCCCGAGCGGATCTTCGTCACGGGTAACACGGTGATTGATGCCCTATTGCGCAGCGTGCGGCCGGGCTTTCGCTTTCAAGACCCGGCGCTTGCTTCGCTCGACTTCGGCCGGCGGGTAATCCTCGTGACCACGCACCGCCGGGAAAACTGGGGCGAGCCGATGCGCCGCATCTTTCGCGCCTTAAGAGAAGTGCTCCTGGCCCATCCCGACGTGACGGTGGTCTTTCCCGTCCACAAGAACCCTCGCATCCGCCAACTGGTGGCTACGGAACTGGCGCAGTGTCCCCGGCTGGTGCTCTGCGAGCCGCTGGATTACGCCTCCTTCGTCAACCTGATGGCGCGTGCCTACCTGGTGCTGACGGATTCCGGCGGCCTGCAGGAGGAGGCGCCCTCGCTGGGCAAGCCCGTCCTGGTGCTCCGTGAGGCCACCGAGCGCCCCGAGGCGCTGGCGGCTGGGACGGCGGTGCTCGTGGGCACGAAAAAAGAAAACATTGTGCGCGAATTGGGGAGACTACTTACGGACGAGATCGCCTACCAAAAGATGGCCACGGCGGTCAATCCCTACGGTGACGGTCTGGCCGCCGTCCGCATCCGGCAAGCGCTTGAGTTCTATTTCGGTTTGCGAAAGGAACGCCCCCAACCTTTTCCCGCGCCGCCTCGCGAGGAAAAAGTTGCGGCGCGAAAGGATTCTTGGCACCGGTGAAGAATATATAGGACCTAGCCGGCTCGTACCGGTGCATAGAGGCTATCGCCTGCCGGCCAGATGGTGGGCGAGAGTGTGGGCTGCTGGCCAGGAAGGATCAAGCCGTGGACAAGGGGCGGAACCCATGGGTAACCTTTGCCCGGTATGCCAATCTGGCGTTCTCCTTTGGCGTGA
>JACIYD010000127.1 GCA_014360105.1 Clostridia bacterium | reverse complement strand
TTAGCTCCCTTTTACGCAAACGGTAGTAGCCGGGGATGTTCATCTCCCGTGCGATCTGGTAAAGCTCCGCCACGGTCTTATTTTCCAGTTCACTGGCTTGCAAGGAGAGCACAGGCCTCCTTTCCGAGAAACGCGAAATTTTTTTGGGGAGTCCTCAATCGTTGGGTAGCACGGGGAAAGAGACGGGGGAACACCCTTCACTGCCATAGTTTCACCAGAAAAGTGGAAAATAAACCTTAGCGCCGGTTTTTTAGCTCCTCCCAGTCACGCAGAAAGCGCTTGATGCCCAGGTCGGTGAGGGGATGGGAAAGCATTTGTTGCAGCACTTGGTAGGGAACGGTCGCCACATCGGCTCCCAGGCGGGCAGCAGCCAGGACGTGCTGCGGATGGCGAATGCTGGCCGCGATCACCTCCGTTTCCAGGCCGTACTGGGCAAAAATAGTGACGGCGTCGCCCACAACCTCCATTCCGTCGTGACCGATGTCATCCAGGCGCCCGACAAAGGGGCTCACGTACGTGGCGCCGGCCAAAGCCGCGAGTAACGCCTGGTTGGCCGAGAAGACCAGGGTCATATTGGTGCGAATGCCCTCGCGGCTCAGGGCCTTCACCGCTTTTAGCCCCTCGGCCCCCATGGGGATTTTAATGACGATGTTCGGGTGGATGGCGGCCAGCTCCCGCGCTTCGGCGATCATGGCCGCGGCTTCCAGGCTGAGCACTTCGGCGCTGACAGGCCCATCGATAATCTGGCAAATTTCGAGGAGCACCTCTGCCAGGGGGCGACCCTCGCGGGCCACAAGGGTAGGGTTGGTGGTCACCCCGGAAATGACTCCCAGGGCGGCTGCCGCCCGGATTTCCTCGACGTTGGCCGTATCCAAGAACAGGCGCACGCGCTCTCCCTCCCGTACGCAATCCGCCTAGCCCTTCCCCGCCGCGCCGAAGAGGCGAATTTTCTCGCGGACCACGGCTTTCGCTGCCTCCCGCGCCGGTCCTAAGATCTTCCTCGGGTCGCTCTCGGCCGGATCCGCTTCCAGCGCCGCTGCCAAGCCGCGCACAAAGGCCTCGCGCACGTCGGTATCGATGTTCACCTTGGCAACACCCCGGCGAATGGCCTCTCGTACGGCCTCCTCCGGGAGGCCGGAAGAGCCGTGAAGCACCAGGGGAAGGTCGACCAGGCGGGCAATGCGTTCTAGCCGCGGCCAGTCCAACCGTGGCTCGCCGTGATAGTGACCATGGGCCGTCCCGATGGCGACCGCTAGAGCATCGACGCCGGTTTCCCGGACGAAGAAGACCGCTTCGTCCGGATCGGTTAAGAAAGCCTCCCGTGCCGCTACCGCCAGCTCATCTTCGCGACCACCGATGCGCCCCAGTTCAGCCTCCACCGAGACTCCCAGGGGATGGGCTATTTCAACCACACGGCGGGTTAGGGCAATATTCTGCGCCAGAGGCAGTGAGGAACCGTCGACCATTACCGAAGTGAAACCGGCCCGCAGGCACCGCAGGATCTGCGCAAAATCGGTGCCGTGATCAAGATGCACGGCCACCGGCACCCGGGCGCTCCAGGCCGCCTCCCGCGCCAGAGCCCAAACATAGCCCAGGCCCGCGTAGCGCAGCGCCCCTTGGCTTGCCTGCAGGATCACCGGGGCGCCCAGCTCCTCGGCCGCGCCGACGATGGCCTGAACCAACTCCATGTTGTTTGCATTAAAGGCGCCCACCGCGTAACCCTCACGGCGTGCCTGCCTGAGGAGGGGTGCGGCTGCAACCAGGGCCACGGTACTCCCCCTGCTATTTGCGGCTGGAATGCCCGGGTCGCCCCCGCGTCCCGGAAAAGCGGCGACAGCGAAAACCGCGGCCGATCAGCTCAATCTCGCCGATCTTGCGCACCGCCAGCAGGTCTTCCTTGCTTTCCGCCATCACCGCGCCACTGGCCTCGCATTCCGGACAGTGCAGTTCCAGGTGGTCGGGGAAGATTTCAACCTCTATATCATTATTACCACAATGGCAGTAAAGGTTTCCTGTTAAAGCGAGGTGATGAAGATACTGGAGTACCCGGTACATGACGTCCGGGTTGTAGAAGTAGTCGCAAAAACCGAGATCCTGGACCAGCTCGTACAGGCTGCGCTCCTGCCGTCTGGTGGCTTCTTTTACCCGGCTCTTAGGGCCGACAAAGCCGATCTCCAGGCCCATCGTCTCGCAATAAATCGGGATGACCGCCGCCGACCAGAATTCGTGGCGGCCGACCTGCACCAGGTGCTGTCCCTCGCACATGATACAGCGGGTGCGTAACCAGAAGGACTTACCGTCACGCGTCCCATAGGTAAGCAACGGGGCGTGACAACCACAGTCTATTACGGCTTCCCTCCCTCCGCTACAGGCGAAAAGGGAGAGCATTTTGCCCTGGAGACGCCCACACGACGGGCAACGAACGGCCAGATAAGTGACGGCAGGTATCAGCATTCATAGGTGCTCCCTTCAAGCACCTATCTTTCGCTAAGGCCGCCCGAGATTCCTGCCGCCAAAAAGAAAAAGTTCCATTGCTGGAACTTATGAAGGCAGAAAACCGCTCCTCTTCTCTAATTCGTGCATCGCGCGGGTCACCATTTCCTGGAACTCGTCCAGGTCGAAGGGCTTGGACATCCAGTAGCGCACGCCCAGTTCCCGTGCCTGGAGCAGTAGTTCCGTATCGCTGTATGCCGAGAGGATGACCGCTTCTCCCTGGAAATCCCGCTTCCTCATTTCTTGCAGGAGTTCCAGTCCGTTCATCCCCGGCATCTTGAGGTCGATGATGGCAAGTAGCGGTGAGCTGCGGCGGATTTCCTCCAGGGCCTCACGCCCGTTGGCCGCCGCCCTGACCTCCCAACGACCGACTTGCAGCACTTCGCACAGCAGTTGCCGGATGCCGGGCTGGTCATCTACTACCAGGATGGAGGCTTTACCGTCGGCCGCATTTACCTGCCCCGGTACCGCCAAATCCCTCACCTTCCTAACAACCCCCGACCGGGAGGACCCGGCAGGGGCTTACAGATTTCCCGCAGCCTTTCCGCTCCGCTCCGCTCGAAAAATATTTAGAGGGCCGCCCCGCAAAGAGGGCGCCCGCGTTTTCCCCCTCAGTTCTTGCCCCGCTCAATAAGCACCTTGGCCTGGTGCCGCGAGAGAATGGCGTCGCGATTGGTGCAACGAAACTTGATGAGGTAAGATCCGTTCGTCCAGGGCACCAACCGTTCTACCCACCGCAGGTTAACGATATAGGATTTGTGCGAGCGGAAAAAGGTACGCGGATCCAACCTTTCCTCAATTTCGCCGAGGGATTCGGTGGTTTCGTGCCGGCCATCCTTGGTATAGATGACGGTCTTGCGTCCCTCCCTTTCAAAAAAGGCGACGTCCTCAAAGTCGATAAAGACGAGTTCCCGGCCGTCCCGGACCACCAATTGGTTCGCCCGGTTGAAGGCCGCGCTCAACTCGCTCAGGTCCGTGCCGGGCGGCTGCAGGTCCTCCTGGATGCGCCGGATGGTCCGTTTTACCCGGTCTTCATCGATGGGCTTGAGAATATAGTCGTAGGCGTAGACCTCAAAGGCCTGAAGCGCATATTCGGGGTAGGCGGTAACGAAAACCAGGTAAATACCGGCCTGCTGTTCCGCCAGTTGGCGCGCCACGGTCAGGCCGTCCACATCCGGCATGTCGATGTCGAGGAGGACTACGTCCGGCTGCGTTTCCCCCACCCGGGCCAGCGCCTCGGCGCCGGACGTAGCCTCCCCTACAACCTCAACCTCGCCCAGCTCCCGCAGGCACCCCCTGAGCAGGGCCCTTGCTCCCGGATTGTCGTCTACGATCAGCACCCGCAAAGACATGGGGTCGCCCACCTAAGTACTGGAATCATTCCTCACGCAGTTCGGGCGGCAGTTCCGGTTCGTAGAAACACACAGCGCTTAACGGCCCAACACCACGGCCGATGGCCGCCGCCGCCGCGAGGCAGGCAAGCCACGCCGCCAGGCGGTAGATAAACATCACCTTCCTTCACCTCCTCCCCCCGGGGTCAAAAGCCTGTCCACCTGCTGAATAAAACCCCGGCCCCACCCGGTGAGGCTAAAAGCCTGCCAGGCGAGGCCCAGGCTTACCGCCATTGCCGCTTCCGCGCCGCCGAGAGCACCCGCCGCGCCCCAGGCAGCAACGCACAGGATACTATAAACCCGCCGCCGGCGCCGCACGCCCGGCCGCCGGTCCAACCTGATTTTGCCTTCCACCGGCGCTAGAACAAGCACAACCACCAGAGCCGCCGCCCAGCTCCCCAGGCCGAGAAGAAAAAGAGGCAAAGGCGGCAAGGCCGCCGCCAGCAGCCTTGCCGCCCCACCCAGGGAGAGGAAGACGACCAAGCTTAAGACAAAGCAGCGATAATAGGCGCTGCAATGATTGCCGCCGGAAAAAAGCCGCAAGGTAGAGGCCACCGCCAGCGCCAGGGCAACCGGGCCCAAGCAGCCGAAGAGCCAGCCCAGAACCAGGATCGCCGCGATTTCGAAGGCGCTCCCCAGGATGATTTCCAGGCCGTAGCCCAACAGCGCCGCTCGCTCCTTGTGCCCCGTGCCGCGGGCCAGCCGCCGGCCCAGCGTCACCGCCAGCTCATGCACGCTTGCCAAGTCCTTTCCCTCCTGCCTGGCGCGCCCCACCCGGCAAGCTCACCGTGAAAACCGTGCGCCCCCGGGCGCTTTCCACCGCCACCCGGCCGCCGTGACGCTCGGCCAGGCTGCGCACCACGTAAAGGCCCATCCCCTCGTGCTTGCCCGCCGGCTTGGTGCTGAAGCCGGCTTCGAAGATCTGCCGGCGCACCGCCTCGTTGATCTCCCCGGCGTTGGCCACCCTGATCTCGTAGCTCCCTCTTTCCGCGAGAAGATCCACCTCAACCCAGCGGTCGCCCGCGCCGCAGGCCTCAGCCGCCTCCACCGCGTTGTCCACCAGGTTGCCGATGAGGCGGTTGAGGTCTTTTAAAGCGAGCACGCCGCGGAACTGGGGGTCCACGCGTAGCGTAAACCGCACGCCCTTCGCCTCGGCCTCGCCCATTTTCGCGTGGAGCAGGGCAATCATCTCCGGCTCGCCCAGTTGCAACACCTGGCTCGTCTGCTTGACCTCGCCGTAGACCGCCTCTATGTAACGTAGCGCCTCGGCCACACTTCCCGCTTTGATTAAACCGTACAGGGCCTGAACGTGGTTGACGAAGTCGTGCCGCTGCGCCCGCATGGCGCGCAGCAACTCGCCGAAATTGGCCATCTGCGCCGCCTGGGCGCGCACTTCCGCCTCCTGGCCCGCCGCCCGCACCAGGTTCTTTACTAGGAAAAGGGCGTAGACAATGCTCCCGGCCACGAAGACCGCCTGCCCCGCGCGCCAGTGTGAGGGAGTAAGGCTAACAAACACCGTTTCCACGTATTGGCCCGCGTTGGTCACGCCGAGCACCAGGCCCTGGACGAGCACGAGGCAGACAAGCCAGAAGTAGAC
>JACIYD010000126.1 GCA_014360105.1 Clostridia bacterium | reverse complement strand
CTCGTGGGGCGCAAACAAGAACCGTCTCCTGCGGTAGGCGCCTTCTGGGGTTTTGTGGAGCACCGAAGCCCGATAAGAGAAGCCTTGCCGTCCTGAAGGACGGCCATTATCGCGCCTGCCCGTAAACTCGACCCAGCAGGAATAACCGGCACGCGATTGGCTCCGCAGTGCTCATTGGCGGCACGGCCGTTACCGTCGCCACAGTGATCGCCATAGTCCGTGGTGTACCGCCGCACCGCCGCCACGCTCCAGAACCACGCCCTCACCGGGCCGTATAATCGCTGCATAAACGATACCGCTTCGCCTATTACGTAGACGCCTTGTTGGCAGCGGCAGATTACCGGATGTACCCTTTGCAACATAAGGGACGGTTGAAAGGGGGAGACAGCACGCCGTGAGTCCAGGTGTCAAGAGGGTGCTCGTGGTAGAGGATACCACAGTGACCAGGTTCTCCGTAAAACAGTTGTTGGAGGACCACGGGTACGAGGTGGAAGAAGCGGCCAGCGGCGAAGAAGCGCTGGCTAAAGCGGCGGCCCAGCCCGAACCGTTAAACCTGGTCATCCTCGACATTTTCCTCCCTGGCATAGACGGTCTAGGGGTGCTCCGGGAGCTGAAGGCCAGGCCCAAGACGCGTTACACGCCGGTCATGGTGCTCACCGCCAGCTCTTCTACGTCAATTTGCGGCAGGCCGTGGATCTCGGAGCCGTGGACTACCTGGTCAAACCCTTCAGTCCAGAGGAGTTGCTCCGGCGGGTGGAGAGGCTTATTGGACGGGGGAGGAGGCAGGGAGAGGGGCCGCTGGAGGCCCTCTTCGGCGTCTTGCGACTTGAGGTTAACCGCGCCTCCCGGACCAATGGGGTGTTCTCGCTGGTGGTTGGCCGGCGCCTTGGACCCGGCAGCCGCCGCACCACGGAGCTTGAGGGGTATGTCAGGCGCAGGCTCCGCGACATAGATACGGTGGTAGCGCTTGACCCCGGGAGCATGGCCATCGTTTTACCGGCTACCGCGGCTCAGGGGGCCGAAGTGGTGACGCGAAAGCTCGCGGAGTGGCTGTCGGCTTTAGAGCCGGAAGCCAAATGGGATTTTGGCATCGCCCTCTATCCGGAAAACGGGTCCGACCCTGCCGCCCTCTACAGTTGCGCCCAGGCGGCGCTTTCCGGACGCAACCGGCCTCCCCAGCACAACAGTCCGAAAGAAAACATCCCCGGTTAGCGCAGCTAGGTTGAGATTGGCTGGAGCGGGGGAGACCGCGAGCCGGGCCTCAGGGCCGCCTACCTCAAGGCGAGGTGTCGGATCACGGGTCGAAAAGAGAGGACTTGTGTTGGGAAACTTTGGCGTGCTATTATTACTTTGAAACGATTTTTGGGGCAGGGACGCGGTGGCAGTGCTAAATCCTTACCGATAGCCGGGTCGAACAGGAGCAGACGGCGATGGTGCGCGAATCCTTTCCCAGCCTTTTATATTCCTTGGTGCTGCAGGATTTTCCGGAAAGCCTCGCCATAGCGCTGGCGGTTTTCAGCTTCCTGAACCTGAGGCTTTGGGAAAAAAGGGTTCTCTTCATCGCCCTTTTGCAGACCGGCACGAATTTGGTGCGGTTGTTCCCTATAGCCTTCGGCATGCATTCGGTGCTGCTGATCATTTCCCTGACTCTTTACACCCGCGCCTTCACCGGGGCCCGCTTGAGCCGCATCTTTCAGGCCGCGCTTATTTGCTTTGCCATCATCGCGGGCGCGGAACTGCTCTATGCTAAGCTCCTTTTGAACCTTGCTGGGCTGACCTACGAGGCAGCCTTTGCCAACCCCTTCTGGCGGGCGGCCTTCGCCCTTCCCTATGAGGTGCTGCTGCTCTTTACAGCGCTGGGGAAAGACTACTATAACCGGAAGAGGGGACTGGTTTGCTGAAACTGGACCTTACCGGACCTGCGGCTACCTACCTCAGGGAAAAGCTGGGGCTTTCGGCGGCGGACGAGGAAGTGGTCCGCTACGGCCTACAAGTGGTGGTCTATACGGCAGCCGGCTTTGCGTCCATTAGCCTGGCGGGCTGGTTGGTGGGCGCCCTGCCGACCACCCTGGCGGCGGCCCTCTCCGCCGGCGCCTTGCGCCTTTTCAGCGGCGGGGCGCACAGCCGCTCCCCCCTTACCTGTAACCTCCTGGGGGCGGCCATGGCTTGCCTGGTGGGAAAGGCGGCAGCGGTAGCCGCTGCTCTCTTTGTTCCTCCCATCCTGCTCCTGGTGCTGCTGGCCCCATTTATTCCGGCGACGGTTGCGGTGTGGCGCCTGGCACCGGTGGACTCGCCGGCCAAGCCGATCACCTCGCCTGGGCGGCGGCGCAAGCTGCGCCGGCTGTCCCTGGCCGCGCTGCTGACCCTTACCGTCGGGCAGATGGTCCTTCTGCCTCGGTGGCCGGCGCTGGCGATGGCCGTGGGCTGCGGCACCTGGTGGCAAGCTTTCACCCTGACGCGGGCGGGGCACCGGTTTGCCGCTGTGCTGGATAACTTTACAAGAAAGGGGTGAAAAGGGGTGAAACGGCTGTTCTCCCGCCTCCTGCCGGCGCTGTGCTCGGGCCTGATCTTTGCCGCCGCCGTAAGCGTCAAGCCAGCTTGTGCCTGGTGGTTCTATCAGCCCGCGGTGCCAAAGGCGCTGCGCGAGGAATAGGTTAGTCCTTGCCCTTGCGCCCGTTCGGCCGCGCCCGGGGGGCCGCTATCTATTCGCCGGGCTCCCCGGGCCGGGAGCCGGGACGGGGCGGGAGTGATCTCGGCCTATGGCAGACTGGACCAGGAAGAGGGCGGCAGAGATAGCGGAGATTGTGCTGGCGGCGCACGTCTTGAGCCTGCTTATCTTCCTTATGATTGTCGCCAGCTTCTATAACTTCCGGTTGGGCGCTCAGATGGACTCGCGAGGGAGCGTTGTGGGTCTGCTAATTCTTGCCACCGGTGCCGTTTACCTGGGCCGCAAGCTGTTATTGCAGCTCCCTTTTATCAGCCACCCTCGCCTGGACGAAGTGCTGCTCCTTGCGGTGGTCTTTCCGGCTACCCTGGCCCTTCTCTGGTACAGCCACGGGTTCTTCGCGGCCAAAGTGCTGATCGTAATTCCGGCAACCATCGCCGCCGTTGCCTTTGGCAGCCACGTGGGCACCGCCATGGCTGCACTGGCTGGCGGTTTGCTTTTTCTTTTGGACTACAAGATATACGCCCGCCTGCCGGCGGACGTTTTCCAGACCAACATGATTGTGGCCAGCGCCGCCATACTTCTCGCCTGGCTGGTGGGAAGCCTGATGGCGGTGGAACGCAGGACCCAAGCCGAGCTGGCCAACCTGGCGGACTACGACCAGTTAACCGGCCTGATCAACCACCGGTGTTTCCAGGAAAGGCTGGCCTCTTCTCTGGAAGAGGCAGCGCGAAAGAACAGCCCTCTCTCGTTGGTGCTGCTCGATATCGACCAGTTCCGGCATTATAATATGAGCTACGGCTATCAGAAGGGGGACGAAGTCCTGGCGGCCGTGGGCGAGCTATTGCGCCAGGAGTTTGGTGAGCCCTTGTACGCGGCCCGCTACGGGAGCGACGAGTTCGTGCTGGTTCTGCCGGGAAAGGAAAGGGACCAGGCTTTGGAAATCGCCGAGGAGATCCGGCAAAAGGTCGTCAACCGGGTTACGGCCTGCCTGCGAGAATATCAGATGGCGCCTTCCTTCAGGGTACCGGTCGTGTCTTCGGGGCTGGCCACCTATCCTGCCGACGGCGAGGGGGTCTTGCCGCTAAGCCGGGCGGCGGAAGACGATCTTTTCCGCGCGAAATACAGCAAGGGCAAGGCCTATCTTTATAAGTCGGTCTTGAGCCACATAAGCACCCTCAAGATCCAGGACGCCTTTCCGTCTCTCCAGACTTTCGTGGCCCTCATCAACGCCCGCGACCGGTATACCTTTGGCCATTCAGAGCGCGTCCTGGCCTACGCCCTGACTTTGGCGGACAAGCTCGGTCTTTCTGAGAAGGAAAAGATCACCTTGCGCTACGGCGCTTATTTACACGACATCGGGAAGATCGAAGTCGGCACCGATGTGCTGGACAAGAGCAGCAGCCTGAGCGAAAAAGAATGGGTAATCATGAAGCAACACACGGTATGGGGTAGCGAAATCCTGGAGCCGCTGGCCGCCTTCAGGGAAGTAGCTGCCATCGTTCGCTCTCACCACGAAAACTACGACGGCTCGGGCTATCCCGACGGCCTAAAGGCCGGGGAAATTCCCCTGCTCGCCCGCATTTTGCGCATTGTCGATAGTTTCGACGCCATGACCACCGACCGTCCGTACCGCAAGGCCCTGCTTGTTTCTGACGCCTTCCGCGAACTCAGTAAACACGCTGGCACCTTTTACGACCCCCGTCTGGTTGACCTGTTTCTTACCGCCGTAAAGGAAAGGGAAGCGCACCAGCTCCCGCTTAATGCCATTGGCTAATTTTTTGTAGCCATGGGGCTGTTGCCAAACTCATGCCAAGCCACGTCTTCTTCGGTGATGCCGGCTGCCGCTGCCCGCGACCGCAGGTTTGCCAGGGCCAGCTTTATGGAGAGCCTTTTGTTCTCTTCCCTGGCCTGTTTGAGCGAGCGGTATTCCTCGTAGAAGCCGCGGCCCTGCGGTTCTGGCTGTTCCTGTCGAAGGACTGGGTGCTGGTCAATGACGTGCTGGAGCCCGAGCCGGAGGAGTTCATCCAGGTGGACCGCGTGGTTGTCGGCCCGCCGGGGATATACCTGGTTGAGACCAAGGCCTGGGAGGGCGCCTTGATGGGCTATAAGGACAGGTTGGGCCGGATTGACAGGGCGGCGGCGGCCGGCTATGATGAAGCCGGGCCGTGGTAGCGCGCTCCATATAAGGGAGGCCAAGAGAATGGAGTTCGGTCCTATCCGTCCTCCCAGTGAGGCTAAAAGCCTTTTATTGCGCCTGACACGCAATTGCCCCTGGAACCGGTGCCGTTTCTGCCATACCTATAAGGGCCAGCATTTTGCGCGGCGTAGCGTGGCCGAGATCAAGGAAGACATCCGCGAAGCCAGGGCCCTGGCCGACCGGATCAGGGAACTGTCTTGGGCCTACGGTTTTGCCGGGAAAATGACGCCAGAGGTGCTGCAGCTTGCTGCCCAGCGCCTGGGGGAACAGGGACTTTACCTGGCCTTCTGGCTTTACCACGGGGGCGAAAACGTCTTCCTGCAGGATGCAAATAGCCTGGTGATGCGTACGGCCGACCTGGTGGAGGTATTGCTATTCCTCCGGGAGAACTTCCCCCAGATTCGGCGGATTACCACTTATGCCCGGGCCAAGACCCTGACGAAAAAGCCGGTGGAAGACTTGGTGCAGTTGCGGGAAGCGGGGCTAACGCGCATCCACGTGGGGCTTGAGAGCGGCTACGATCCCCTGCTGGCCTATATGGAAAAAGGGGTTACGGCGGCGGAACACATCGAGGCCGGACGCCGGGTCAAGGCCGCCGGGTTGTCTTTGAGCGAGTACGTGGTTCTCGACCTGGACGG
>JACIYD010000125.1 GCA_014360105.1 Clostridia bacterium | reverse complement strand
CGCTCGCCGAGGCCTTGGACGCCCCGGCGCTCGCGCGGCGCGTCCTCGAGACGCCGGAGAAGATACGCGCCAAGAAGGTCCTGGCGGCCCGGGCCAGGGCGAGGCTGGCCGACGCCGAGCGGAAGATGAGGCTCGTCGAGGCCGAGATCGCGGCGGGCGTCGCCGCCGAGGCCGGGGCGGGCGGCAGGGCCAGGTACCCCAACGCCGAGGCGAGGGCCGCCGAGCTCGAGCTCCGCAAGGCCCGCGACCCCCGCTGGCGCGCCGCCGAGACCGAGGCCCGGCGGGCCAGGGAGGAGTGGGAGGCGGCGAGCTGGAATAGCCAGCGCCAGGCCGCCCCCGCCGAACCCGAGACGGACGCCTTGTACCGCGCCGAGCTGGAGCGCATGGGTTCGGGGTTCCAGGCGACCTCGGTCTCCGTGAAGGTCGAGCACCGCAGGCGCGTGTTCGTGTTCCCCGACGGCGAGGACGCCCGGGAGCTGGCGTCTGCGCTCTTGGCAGCGTTCGATGGGCAAAGAAAGCGTAGACTTGTTAGCACATCCTGCGCCATGCTAGAATGTGAGAGGAAATTCGCTCAACATGGCGGCTTAACTTCAAATAAAACTTCTGCGAGGGATCGTCATGAACAACCGTATTGCCGTCGACCCGGCCGTGTGCGGCGGGGAGCCGTGCATTAGGGGCACCAGGATCCCCGTCCACGTGATCCTCGACCATTTGGCTGCCGGCGAGAGCTACGAAGAAATTTTGGAGAACTTCCCCCGGATCACCAGGGAAGACATCTTGGCTTGCCTGGAGTATGCGGCATATCTGGCCACCGAATAGGCGGGGATCACGTGAGGTTTGTCGTTGACGAAAACGTCAGCCTTTCCGTAGCCAGGGAACTAGAGGCGGCAGGCCACGCCGGGGTCAGCGTGGCCAAGGAGTCTGCCTCGCTAAAAGACGAAGACGTCTATGCGATGGCCGTTGCCCAAAAGGCAATCCTGATACCGCGACCACCACTTTGCCAACCCGATTCGGTTCCCATCCGACAAGACTGGCGGCATCATCTACATCCGGCACGGCAAACTCAGGTCGGAAGAAGAGGCGAGCCTTGTACTGAGCTTCGTGCGTAATACCGATTTTCGAGCCATAAAGGGATGCTTGGTAACCCTGTCCAAAGGAAGAGCCTCTATTAGGCCGCCGAAGGAACGGTAATTTACGGCGGAAAGCAAAACGGAAGGGGGAGTGCCGTGTTCGCTGAAGTGCGCGACCGGGCCGAAAAGCTCCGCGCCGCCCTGCCGGGGTGGGAAATCGCCCACACCGGCGGCGGCTACGCGACGGCCGAGGAGTGGCTCGGCGCCCTGGGGCACCTGGACGACGCCGAGGACGTGGAGATAGGCCAGCTCGGAGGGGACGGCTCCCCCACGTTCGCGCCGGAAGCGGAAGACATGCTGGGCGAGGAGGCCCTGCGGGAGATCGCCCGGGCCATGGACGCGATGGCCGGCTAGGCGGCGGGCCGCGGGAGCTGCCCGGGCGGCCGGACTTCTTCCTGCCGGGCCGGGCCTCACGCTCTTCATGGACGGGTGCTTCTGGCACGGCTGCCCGAAGTGCCGCCGCTGGCCGCCGGAGGAGAACCGGGAATACGTCGGACCGGCGGGCAGGCTCCTCGATCGGCTGCTTGCCTTCGCCGGCTTTTCCCGCGCCGAGGTGTGCATCACCAACGTGGTCAAGTGCCGCCCGCCGGGGAACAGGCTGCCCGCGCCCCAGCAAGTGGCGGCCTGCCGCCCGTACCTGCTCGGGTAGCCCAACATAATCCGGCCGAAGATAATCGTTTGCCTCGGCGCCCTGGCCACCCAAGCCCTGGTGGACTCGGAAGCGAGGATCACCCGGGTGCGGGGGCGGTGGTTCGAGAAAGAGGGCGTGAAGATCCTGCCGGCGTTCCACCCGGCGGCGGGAGGGGCCTTCGCGTGAGGTGCCGGCTGCATTACGCGGCGAAGAACCTCCTGCCCAGCCCCCTGGCAAGCAAGAAGGCGTGGTCCTCTGCCGTGGCCGTGGCCCCGGTCCGCGCAATGCGCGTGTCAGAACCATTGACGGCGAGATGGTTGTGGTGCCGTGGGGGAACGTTAAGAAAGTATCCCTTGCTCCCACGCGAAGGAGTGTCCAATGCGGTGCCGCCCTTAGCGAAGGAACAGATCTTAAGGGCGATACGGGAAGCGGTTGGCGGGGAAGGTCTGGTGGCCGTGGCCTACCTGATGGGTTCCTACGCCGACGGCACCGCCACGCACCTGAGCGACGTGGACGTCGGCGTGGGGATCTATCCCCGCCCGGGAATCGACGCGGCCGAAGCTGCCTGGCTGGCCGCCGATATTGAGCACCGCGTGACGCAGGAGTTGTTCCCCGACTACGAGGCCGATTGCTGTCCGGAATGGCTCTTCGATCCGGTGGAAGTGGTTGTGCTCAACGCGCCCGGGACGCTTCCTTCATTGCCATGGATGCTCGCCTGCGCCGTGCCCGCGCATGCGCCGGATCCCGCGTTTCAGGCGGCGCTGGAGGAACTGGCCTTCGCCCGCGGCAGGCCATCGGGCCGGCAGGCCCGGCGTGCGGCGTGGCGGCTCAAGGCTCGCTGGATTGTGCGGGCCGCCCTGGGCAAGACCTTTGCCACATACGAGGGCCTTCTGCGGACCTGCCTCAACCTCGCCCACCGGGCGGTGGTGGAGCTCAGACTCAACGTACCTGCGCGCCGGCAGGACCTGCCGGCGGCCCTGGCAGAGGCGGGGGTAGTCTCTCCGAGGACTGCGAGGTTTGTGGCAGAGGCGGTGGAGATGCTTTCCGGGGAGAACGTTCCTCTGCGAATATGGGGCAATCTCCGCCGAAACATGCGGCTGTTGGCGGAGTACGCCCTCGATGTGGAGGAAGCGCTGGAGCGGGTCGTTCCCGTGGATGCATAGCCCGTCACGGCCTGGGCGAAAATTTGGTTCGGAGCTTGCCTGCCGCCCAGCCTTTTGCCAGTGGCCGTAACCTCCCTAGCGTTCCTCCGCGCTGCGCACCCAGTCAAGGTAGCTGCTCCTAGCCTGCACAGGCAGCACCAGGAACCTGGCTCCGATCCCATCGTCTGGGCCGAACTCGAGGAGGCGCAGGAACAGCTCGAAGGCCCCGTCAAAGTCGCCGAGCCGCCAGCAGCACAGGCCCAGCCCGTGGAGGGCCCGCAGGAAAGGGCGTTTGCCCACCCACGACCACAGCAAAAGCCCGTCGAATCCCGCCGGAAGAGACCGCTCCCCGGCGGCCGCGGCCGCGCGGTAGCACTTCGCGGCCAGCCGCGTCCCCCACTCGGACCCGCCGTCGCCGAAGCGGTAGCAGCCCAGGTGGGCGTAGGCATCGAGGCAGCGGAGGTCGCCCTCCAGGCACTTCTGAAGTAGCGCGAAGGCCGCGTCCAGGTTGCCGGCACGGGCGAAATCGACGGCCCGCGTGATCGGATCATCAAGTTCCGCCGGATCGGAACCCGGTATCACCTGTTCCATCTCGTAGACCGGCCGCTTCCCCGCGGCCACGACCTTGCGTGCCCAGTCCGCCAGAGGAGGGCAGAGGTCCTGTATCCCGGGCTCCAGCCAGAGGTCGGCAAACTCGGCCCGGGGGTCCCAGACGCCTCTAAGATATAGGCCCAGCGGCACCGGCGCCAGAACCGACCCGTCAATGCGAGAGTCCAGAACCCGGCCGGAGAGGTAGGTGGTGTTCCCGTAGCGCCATTCCCTGCGTATCGTCACGCGCAGGGTTTCGCCCTCGGCCCGGTCGTAGACGCCCCCGCTGGGGCGGAAAACGACGACCTCCCCGCCGCCGACGCGCCGGCAGCGGAGGTTCGTGCGCCCTGCTGCCAGGACGACCAGCTCGCCCTCGCCCCGAGCAGGAATGGAAGTCGTTACCCGCGAGCATCGTAGTTAGCACCTCCGAGATTTCTTCGGGTGCGTGGCGATCCCCGGCCGGGGCAAGGCTTTGCTCCGTCACGGTTTTCGGAATCTGGTGCCCATGTCTTGAAGCAGGGTCTTTTTCGCGGCCGCGAAACTTTTCGCGTTTCTTGCCTTCTTCACCGTAATACCCAGCCCGCGCGCCAGGTCCTGGAAGAGGACCGCGACCTCCTCCTGGGGGGTGACGATCTCGGCCGGCAGCCTCCGGGCCGGCGCCGCAGCCGCGGTAAAGCTCTCGGCCAGGGCCTGCCACTGGCCGTATCTCGCCATCTCCATGTGGAGGATCAGGCGCGAGGCCCGGTCCACCCAGAACATGACAAGCGGGAAAAAGGGCCGCCCGGTCTCTTCCTCCCTCACGGCGGCGGGCAGGAAGAAGAAACCCGGTTTCCCAGCAAGCATCGGAGCGCGGAAACTGCGCCGCGATCCTTTTCAGGGCCGCCTTGTCCAGTGCCGCCACCGTCAGCGCGTGCGGCGGCGGGCTGGACCAGGTGCTCTGCCAGCCGCGTTCGCGGTCGTAGACGCGGACCAGCAGCAGACCAGGCTGCGGCGGCTCGAGAAGCCCTGGATCGTCTTTGAGCTCAAGGCAGAAGGACGTCGCCTGCTCAATGAGGGCGGCGAAGAAGCGGGCCTCCTCGGCGGTCAGGTACCAGGGATAGTAGCCCGGCAGCTGGCGGCGGAAGAGCGGCCAGGCGGTGCTTCCCCGGAACTTGAGCCCGAGGGCCTTGACCACGGCGCGGTCCTTTTTGGTGAGGTCGCTCCGGCTGCCGAAGAGAAGGGAGAGGCAGCGCTTTTGCGGTCGGGCGTCGACTTCTGGCTTGGCCAGTCGGTCGCCGCGAACGCTGCGGACCTTGCGACCGTAGCGGGCCTTGCGCTGTACGGGGGCGCCCTCTTGCGGAGGGCCGAAGGCTTCCGGCTGCCTTCCGGGCGGGGCGAGGCCGGCTACGTGCTGGTGAGCGCGCTGTTTGTGGTGGCGATCCTGGTCACCCTGGCCGGGGCGGTGACCACCACGGCGTTCACCTCGGTGCGCTCCGCCCGCGCCTGGCACGATCGTCTGGCCGCCTTTTATGCAGCCGAATCCGGAGTGAACGAAGCGCTCTACCGGCTAATTGAGCTATGGCAGGGCCTGGGGACTTCCAGAGCGCGCCGGGGCTTCTCGGCAACCGCGAGTCCTACAGCGTTTCTTTCCGGGAACTGGGCGGCGGCCGCTGGGAGGCTACGTCAACCGGCGGGGCCGGGGGCGCAACCCGGCAGGTGCGGCTCGAGGTGCGGTTCGTGGGCCGGCGCCTGTTCCCAAGCGATCCCGATCGGGACGGAATAGTTGAGACCGACCCTGTCAGGCCGGACTACGTAGAGTATGAATGGCCGCGCATAACCTTCCAGGTGCAAGATCCCCCGGAAGGCACAGGTCCCGGGACGCGGCTGGAAACGAGCCAAGTTCTTGATCCGGGGACCTACTGGTTCACGGGTATTGAGCTTGCGGGCTCCGATTCGCTCGTAATCGACGGACCGGCGACGATTTACGTTAACCGGTGACTTTGAAATCAAGAACTCTGCCTCTCTCAACGGCCGAGA
>JACIYD010000124.1 GCA_014360105.1 Clostridia bacterium | reverse complement strand
ACCTCGGTACGGCAAAGCTGCGGGAGGATGAAAAGATCGCCCACAACGGCCGTTATATTCCCCACCACCTGGTGGACATTGTCGCGCCGGACGAACCGTTTAGCGTTGCCGTTTACCAAAAGCTTGCCCGCGAGGCCATCGACGATATCGCGCGGCGGGGCAAGCTCCCTCTATTGGTCGGCGGTACAGCTCTTTACCTACGCGCCGTAACCGAACCAACCTACCATTTTCCCCCTCCGGGCCAAGACGGCTTACGCCAGGCCTTGCGCCGGGAAGCGGCGGAAAACGGTGCGGCTTTCCTGCACCAGAAACTGGCCCACGTGGACCCGGCTACGGCGGCCCGCCTCCACCCGCATGACGTGCGGCGGGTAGTGCGTGCGCTGGAAGTCTATTATCTGACAGGGCAGCCGTTCTCTGCCTGGCGCACGGGCAAGCCGGAAGAAAAGCCCTACGACCTGCGATTGTTCGGCCTTAACCTGCCACGGCCCTTACTTTATGCCCGCATCAACCGGCGCGCCGAGGCAATGGTGGCGCGAGGCTGGGTGGAGGAAGTAAAAGGCTTGCTCGCCCGGGGGTATAAACCCGAACTCCCGGCGCTACAGGGCCTGGGCTACCGCCACATTGTCGCCTACCTGCAGGGCAAATGCGACCGGGAGGAGATGCTGCGACTCATTCAGCGCGACACGCGGCGCTTCGCCAAGCGCCAGCTTACCTGGTTCCGCCGCGATGGACGGATTCGCTGGCTGGACGTCAGCCGTTATCCAGAGCCGCTGGCCGTGGCAAGGGAAATCCTTGCTTTGGCCGGCAGGACAAATAGGCAAGACGTAGAATATACGAATGCGTGAGACCAAAACCACCACTGGAGGGAACGAAAAATGAGTAAAGGCCAAATCAACTTACAAGACTGGTTCTTGAACCAACTGAGGCGCGAGAACACGCCGGTGACGATTTACCTGGTTAACGGTTTTCAGCTAAAGGGTGTTATCCGCGCTTTTGATAACTTCACCGTAGTGGTCGACGCGGAAGGGCGCCAACAAATGGTTTATAAGCACGCGATTTCTACGGTGATGCCTCAACGCCCGCTTAATCTTGCCCAGGCGTTAAGCCAACAAGAAGAATTAGGAAGGGAGACGGGCCGGTGACAACCCCCTGGCGTCGGGAAAGAACCCTCCTGGCGGTACTGGTGCTTTGTCTTCTTCTCGTTCTGTGGCTTCCCGCCTGCGGGCCCAAGACAGAAGCCACGCCCTTACGCCTGGGATTATTGCCTATCGAGGACAATTTCCCGTTTTTCGTTGCCGCGGAAGAAAACCTGTTTGCCCGGTACGGTCTGAACGTGGAACTGGTGCCGTTTAACAGCGCGCGCGACCGCGATATGGCGTTAGCGGCCGGCCGCATCGACGGGGAAACGGCCGACCCCATTGCCGTCGCGCTGTTGCGCAAGGCGGGCACGGCCGTGAAAATCGTGGCACTTACTATGGGAACGGTGCCGGAAGAAGGCCGCTTCGCCCTCCTGGCAGCACCCACCAGCGGGATTAAAGCACCGCAGGACCTGATCGGGAAGAGTGTGGCTGTTTCGGAGAATACCATTATCGAGTACGTGGCCGACCAGTTGTTGCTTGCTGCCGGTTTGGACCCCAAGCAGGTGAAAAAGGTACCGGTGCCGGACATGCCGCAAAGGCTGCAGTTACTGGTTCACGGCCAGGTTGATGCGGCCGTCTTGCCGGATCCCCTGGCCAGTCTCGCCGCGAAGCAAGGAGCGATGGTCATCCTGGACGATACGCGGCAAAAGGAGAACTTTTCCCAGGTGGTCCTTGTCTTTCGCGAGGAAACGATCGAGCATCGGCTCGCCGAGCTGACACGCCTCCTGGCCGTCTACAAGGAGGCGGCAGGCGCCGTAGCGGCAAAGCCCGAGGCTTACCGCGCGCTTTTTGTCGAGTACGCTAAGATTCCCGAGGCCTTAAAGGAGACGTACCTGGCGCCGCGCTACGCAGCGCCCGCTCTGCCTCGTCCCGCGGAGCTCGAACGGGCGATGCAGTGGATGGTAACCAAAGGGCTGCTTCCCACCCCTTACAGCTACGGAGAACTGGTGGAGGAACGGGTTTTGAGGGATCTGAAGCAGTGACCGAGCCTTTGATCGAACTGGAAGATGTCGGCCTGGTATACCGGCAGAACGGTCATCCCCTTGCTGCTCTAGAGGGGATTACCTTCGCCATCGGGCCCGGCGAAAGCTGGGCGGTGATCGGTCCTTCCGGGTGCGGCAAGACTTCACTTCTTTTTCTCCTGGCCGGCCTGCGTCGGTCCACCAGCGGTCAGGTGCGCATCGGGGGGCAGGTGCTCGCCGGACCCCGGGCACGGACCGCGCTCATCCTCCAGGATTACGGGCTTTTTCCCTGGAAAAACGTTTACCAGAACGCCGCCCTGGGACTGGAGATTCGCGGTCTGGGCAAGAAGGAGCAGGCACGGGCAGTCCTTCCCATTCTGGAAGAACTGGGGTTAGGCGAGTTCCTCTCCTCTTACCCGGCCCAACTGAGCGGCGGTCAACGGCAACGGGTGGCCATTGCCCGGGCGCTGGCGCTCCGCCCCGACATCCTCCTGATGGACGAACCCTTTTCCGCGCTGGATGCACTGACGCGTGAAGGGCTGCAGGAGCTCATCCGCAAGATCTGGCAAAAGCAGCGCCTGACCATGGTGTTGGTTACGCACAGTATCGAAGAGGCGGTGTACCTGGGCCAGAAGATTGTTGTCCTTACGCCTAGGCCCGGCCGTGTGGTCCGCGTGGTGGAGAATCCGGAAGTGGGCAGCGCCGGCTTCCGCCACAGCGAAGTTTTTCACCGCCAGTGCAGCCTTTTGCGTGGCCTGCTGGCGGAGGCGGGAAGTGAGGGCTAGCGTGCGCCGCCTCGGTACTCACCTTTTGGCCGTAGGCTGGGTGTTGCTGGCCTGGGCAATAGTGGCGTTTTTTGCGGCCAACCCCGCCCTTCCCGGCCCCGTACCTTGCATGATACATCTGGTGACGAGCCTGGAGGTCCTCTGGCCCCACTTCTGGGTGAGCCTCTATCGGGTCGTCCTCAGCCTGTGCCTTGGCCTGGTCACCGCCGCGCCGCTCGGCCTGCTCTTGGGGCGGTGCGAATTGCTGGACCGCCTTTTCACCCCGGCGGCCTACCTGGTGTACCCGGTGCCGAAGATCGCCCTCCTGCCGGTGATATTTCTACTCTTCGGTATCGGTGACGCCACACGCATTTTCCTGATTACCATTATCGTTTTCTTCCAGATCCTCGTCACCACGCGAGACGCGTCCAGGGCCATTCCGCAGCACTCGATCCTTTCGGTGCTTTCTCTGGGCGCCGGCGCCTGGCAAATCCTGCGCCACGTGATTTTTCCCGCCTGCCTGCCGAAGATCCTGACCGCCCTGCGCATCAGTCTCGGCACCGCCGTCTCGGTGCTCTTTTTCAGCGAAACCGTAGCCGGTACCTCGGGGCTTGGCTACTTCATCCTCGACGCGCTGTACCGCTCGGAGTATGCCCGCATGCTTGCCGGGATCGTGGCCATGAGTCTTCTGGGGTTGTTCCTTTACGGGGTCATCGACTGGTTGGAGCGCCGTTTGTGCTCCTGGCAGTTTGTGGCCTGAAGGCGAAGCCCTGCCAGGGAGGACGGCGCCGCGGCCTTGCAAGGTGCACCGCGCGCCGTGTGGCCCCACCCGGAGGGGGGTAACTGCCGGGGGCGGGGTTCAAACCAGGCCCGCGAAAGCAAGGAGGAAGGGGGAAAGCGGTGGAGGAGCGGGTGTTCTTTCGCGCAGGTGATCTACAGTTGGAGGGATTGCTCGCGGGACCGGCAACCGCGGCGGGCGTGGTCCTGTGTCATCCCCACCCGCTGTACGGGGGTAACATGTACAACGCCGTGGTCGAGGCGGTGGCCGTAGCCTTGCGCGCGGCCGGTCTGGCTACCCTGCGTTTCAACTTTCGCGGGGTGGGGAAGAGTGGCGGCAAGCATGCCCGGGGCGAGGGAGAAGTGGAGGATGCCCTTGGGGCGATCGCGTACCTTGCCTCTTACCTTAAGGGCGAAGGGCCGATCGGGATTTGCGGCTATTCTTTCGGCGGCATGGTGGCCCTGCGCGCCGGCCGGGCAGACCCGCGGGTGGCGGCCCTGGCGGGCATAGCCCCGGTGGTAGATCCGGTGGACGTGATGGCCGGCTGGGCGAAGCCAAAACTCTTTGTTATCGGCAGCAGGGACGAATGGGTGGAACCGCCGCAGTTGGCACGGCTGGTGGCCGCCATGCCGGAGCCAAAGGAACTTAGGTACGTCGAGGGAGCCGACCACTTCTTCTTCGGGTACGAGCAGGAAGTGGCGCAGCACGTGGCCTCTTTCTTCACCACCTGCCTGCCCGTTTGAGCCCGGCGGCGCGGGCGGCGGCCAGCGCCTCGGCATACTCCTGCGCTGTGAGGCGGCGGTCCAGGGGCGGGTGGCGCCAGGCTTCGTGGGCCGGAAAGTACTGTGCCATCAGGTTGACGAAGGTATCGGGTGAGAGTTCGCGCGCGATGAACTCCATCGCTTCGCGCGTACCGGCGAGGTTTGCCGGCAGTACCAGGTGGCGTACCAAAAGGCCGCGCACGGCCAGGCCCTCTGCGTCGATTACCAGGTCGCCGACCTGGCGGTGCATTTCCTTCAAGGCCGCCTTTACATGTTCCGGATACCCCGGCGCGCCGGAATAGCGGCGGGCGGGTTCGGCTGCGGTATACTTGAAGTCGGGCATGTAAATGTCGACGATTCGTTCCAGCAGGGCGAGCGTCTCCAGGGCCTCGTAACCGCCGCAATTGTAGACGAGGGGAAGGGACAGTCCCTGGGGGATGGCCCGGGCGAGGGCGGCCAGAATCTGCGGCACAAAGTGGGTCGGCGTCACCAGGTTCACGTTGTGGCAGCGCTTTTGCTGCAGGGCGAGCATGATGCGCGCCAGCTCGTCCGCGTCTACCGGGTAGCCTTCCCCTCCCCAGCTAAGCTCACAGTTCTGGCAAAAGACACAGCGCAGGTTGCAGTAGGCGAAGAAAATGGTGCCGGAACCGTAGCGGCCGACGAGGACCGCTTCCTCGCCGAAATGGGGGCCGTAACTCGCCACCAGGGCCTCGGCGCCGGCACGGCACTTACCCTTTTCGCCGGCAAGCCGATTAACGCCGCAGCGGTGCGGGCAGAGGTTGCAGGCGCGAAGTTTTTCCCGGGCCGCAGCGGCGCGCCGCGCCACTTCTTCTGCTCCAAGCTGGACATAGGACGGTGCGGGCACCGTTCGTTCCTCCCAGAAGATATTATTCGCCAACAGCGGTTCTTTTTCCTTGCCCGAATCTTGCCGCAGGCCCTTACCGTTTCCTTCATTTGGCTTGGGCTGCGGCATCTTAGGTGAGGGCCCAAGGGCATATATTGCTTTGCAGGGACAGTGCCGCGCGGGAGGAATGAGTGATGCCGCGGCTCAATCTGGTTTATGGCAGCGCGATAGGTCCGCCCGTCCCGCCTGCCTGCGCCCCGGGATCACCGGACGTACGGGGGGAAA
>JACIYD010000123.1 GCA_014360105.1 Clostridia bacterium | reverse complement strand
TTGCCCCTCGTCCGTGGGCACCCCCATGTTCGAGATGGTGGTGACGGGGTTGTCACGGAAGGTGATGCATTTTACCAGGTAGACGGTCCGCGGCTCCCGCGGCGAGGTGCGATAGCCGGTGTATTCGCCAAAGGGCGCTTCCTCGAGCTGTACGTCGGGCAGCACCACTCCCTCGAGGATAATTTCCGCGTGGGCCGGCACCTCCAGGTCGCAGGTTTCGCACTTGACCAGCTCGACCGGCCGCCCGTGGAGCATACCGGCAAACTCCGGTTCGGGGATGGCCGAGGGCGCGGAGGCGGCAATGGCGGAAAGCGGATCGGGACCGATGACCGTGGCAAACGGCATGGGCTCACCCCGGGGCACGTACTTGCCGTAGAAGACCTTGCCGCCGTCGGAGAAGGGCAGGAGCGGACCGACGAGGGTGCGGGAATCGAAAAGAGCCTGGCGGTACATCCCCCAGTTGACGCTGCCGTCGTCGGGATCCTTGGTGACCACAAAATGCCAGGTGCCGAGATAGCGGCCCCCGTCGCCGTCGTGCACCATGGGCGCGGGCAGGAGACAAAGATTAACGTCTTTGCCCATGAGGATGTTTTGCTTACAGGGAGCCCGAGACTTGTCGACCATCACCGGTTTAACCGGCATACCACTCGTGCGCCGCAGGTAGGCCGCGGCAATAGCGGGCACGGTACTGTTCGGCTCCAGGCCCAGGCTGATGGCCAGGCGGCGGTAGTTGGCCAGAGGCGCACCCAGATAGCGGTGCCCGGGGTAGTCCTTGATCTTCTCCATCAGGGGGGCAGGGGCCCCTTCCTCGCATACCCGGCGGACGATTGCCCCCGCCTCCAGGTCCCAGTCCACCTCGCGCGTGATCCTTACCAGTTCCCCGTGCGCCTCCAGCGCCTCGATGAATTCCCGGTTGTCTTTAAAAGCCTGCACACAAGACCCCTCCTCGCCAGATTCCCCTTTCCCGGGACCCGGGCCCGGGTTTGCTCCCGTGACGGCAGGTTAATGCGCGGCGGAGCAAACCCCGGGCCGCCCGGTTTTCCGCTGTGCTCCGCGGCTACCTCGTTGGGACGAGCCCGCGCTGATCCCGGCGCTCGGGCCGAACTTGAGGTAGGCAGCCTGCGCCCCCCGGAGCCTCTCGCCAGCGGGGCTTCGGTCCGCCTGCACCGTGCCTCCCGTAAGGCTGGGCTCGTGCCGGCAAAAGCCTGGCACCGAAAGCAGGGCCCCGGTAAAGCCGGAAGGCGCGGGCAGGACCGCACCCTGCAATCTCCTGCCTTAGCCCCAGCCCATTTGCATCACTTTGTCAATGAAGGGTTCCCACTTCCCCTGGGCGCGCAAAATGAATTCCGCCAGCTCGCGCACCACTCCTTTACCGCCCGGCTTCTCCGTGACGTAATGCGCCGCCTCGAGCGCCTCGGCCGCGGCATTGGCCGGCGCGGCGGCAAACCCCACGCGTTTCATCACACCCAGGTCGATAATCTCGTCGCCCACATAGCAGACCTCGGCATCGGTAATGCCCAGTTCCGCCAGCAGTTCTTCGTATTTTTTCACCTTCTCCTTGGTCTCGTAGTAACGTTTGATGCCGATGTCCTTTGCTCGGGCCGCGGCCACCTTGGAAACCCGCGTAATGATGGCCACCTCGACGCCGTTGGCCATGAGCGCGTTGCACCCGAAGCCGTCCTCGTGCGCGAAAACGCGCCAGCGTTGGCCCTCATCGTTATAGATGACCGTACCGTCGGTAAGTACCCCATGTACGTCAAGGATGACGAGCTTAACCATCTTGGCACGGCGCAGCGCTTCTTCGCGGTCCTTGAGCACCTATTATGCCCCCTTCCTCTTAGTCCAGGCCGTATTCCGGCCAGCGTGCCTTCACCTTTGCCAGCACCTCTTCGGAAAGCTTGATCTCTACCGGCTTTTCCGCCCACTCGTAAGGAATGGTGGCGTCCATGATGATGCGCGAGGTAATGAGTTTGTTTGAAGCGGGATCGAGTGCCGGATCCAGCGGCGTGGAGCGGCCGCGTTTAATAATCTCCGTACCGCGCAGCGGGTCGTAGCGGACACCCAACGCCCACCAGACCCGGCCGAGGTCGTCGGCGGCAATGTCGTCGTCGACCACGATGACCCCCTTCACGCCGTAACTGCCCGTGTTGCTCGCCAGGACGGCGTTGGCCACCTGCGCCGCATGGCCGGGATAGAGCTGGCGAACGGAGACGATCACCCAGAAGCGCCCGGCCGCTTCCGGCGGAACGTAGACGGACTGGATGCCGGGGATCTTCATTTTCTCTAGTTCCGTCCAGAGAGTTGCCGTGCGCGTAAAGGCCAGGAGCATGTGCGCGTCGGTGACGGGCCGGCCTACCGAGGTGGCCCAGAGAATGGGGTCGTCGCGGTAAAGGATGCGCTTTACCGCGAGCCACGGTTTGCGGATTTCCTTGCCGAATTCGTCGGAGTAATAGCCGGTATATTCGCCGAACGGCCCCTCGGGCCGGAAATTGACCGGGTCGATCTCGCCTTCGAGGACGATCTCCGCCGTGGCCGGCAAGGGTAGCCCCGTAAGATCGCTGGTGACGATCTCCATGGGCTCGCCCCGGATGGAGCCGGCCACATCGTACTCGCTCGCCCCGGCGTACATGCCGACACCTACCATGAAGAGGAGAGGGTCGCAGCCGATGACCGCCGCCGCGGGCATCGGTCGTTCGAGCTTGCGGTACTTTTTCAGGATGCGCTCGCCCCGCTTACCGGGCAGGATCTGCACACCCGCTGCCTTTTCGTCCAGCACCTGCATGCGGTAAGTGCCCAGATTGATCTCGCCCGTTTCCGGGTCTTTGATCACCAGGAAGACAGCCGTGCCGATGTAGCGCCCGCCGTCGAGGGGGTAAAAGCGGGGCACGGGCAGGTCGAACAGGTTGACCTCGTCGCCGCTCTTCACATGGCTTAAGATTGGGCCGCTATCTACCTGCCGCGCCGGTACCAGCTCTTTGATGGTAAGCTGCATCCAGCGGCGGGCCAACTCGCACATGGTGAGGTGGGAGGGCATGCCCAGGGCGAGGGCCAGCCGGCGACTGCTGCCAAAGGCTCCGGTAAGCACCGGCGAGGTATAGCCCTTGACCTTGGTAAAGAGTAAGGCCGGGCCGCCGCGCTCTTCGTTTAGTTTGGAAACGTGCGATAATTCAAGATCCCAGTCCACCTCGGCCGTCACGCGCTTTAATTCCCCAATGGCCTCGCAGGCCGCGATGAAGTCCCGCAAATCCACTGCCGCTACCTCCTTTTCCTCGTATGCTTACGATACCCTGACCCGGGCCATCGCCCGCTCGAAGAGAAGGTCAAAGCCGCTTTTCCGGCCGAGGACCGACTTGCTGCGCTTGCTCCAGACCGTCTCCGGCCGCGTTTGTACGAGGAAGACATTCTCCGGGAAGGGGGCGTCCCGGGCGATCGACCACTCGATGTCTTGGGGCCGGCCGAAATGGGCTTCTATCCTCTTCGCGAGGCGGGCAAGCTCCACGATTTCCTCATCCTCAAGACACGGTTCATCCCGTTTGGCGGGTGATATCTCCCGGTACTCCATGCACCTGCTGGCGGGGTTATAAGCGAACTCCACGCTTTTGCGCGAAACGATTTTCTCCTCGATTTCCAGCGTGACTTTATCCACCTTGTAGCGGTCTGGCGTTACCGAGCCCGAGACCACCGCCTCACCCAGCCCCCAGCTTCCCTCGATGAGCACCTTCGAAGGGTCCCCGTTGGCCGGATCAAGGGTAAACATGACGCCGGCGGCCCGGGCGTCAACCATGGTTAGCACGGCCACGCCGATCGGGTCATACTCCAGGGGCAAGCCAAGCCGCGCCCGGGCGATCAGGGAGCGGGTGTTGAAGGTGCTGGACCAAACCCGCTTGATGTGCTGGATGACCGCGTCCGCCCCCCGAACGTGGAGGTAGCTTTCGTACTGCCCCGGATGACTGACCGGACCGGCCGAACGTGTGGCCACGGAAAGCTCCGGCGTACCCACCCTTTCGCAAAGGCGCGTGTAGTAGTCCCTAATCGTCTCCGCCATCTCCCGGGGCATTTCCCGCGCTTCTACCAGGGCGCGGAGCAGGCGGGAGACACTTTCGAACTCCTGCGTCGCGCCGACGTCGTCCGGATCCGCCTTGAACCCTGCCAGATACTTGCGCGCTTCTTCCCTTGCCCCGGTCTCTTCCATAAAGCGCTGGTACGCGCTCACGGCCAGGGCATAACCCGGCGGAACGCGAAAACCGGCCCGCGTGAGCTCACCCAGATTGGCGCATTTCTTGCCTACCAGATTATTTGCCTCCGCTCCGACATCCTCCAGCCAAAAGATCCACCTTTCGTCCATCGTTCTATCCTCCTTCCCCTTGTGCCCGTTCCAAAATGGTGACCACGCCGGTACTCCCGTCCACCCGGATGCGGTCCCCCGTCTTGATCACTGCCGTGGCGATTCCCGTCCCGGTTACGGCGGGTAGCCCGTATTCGCGGGAAACAATGGCCGCGTGGCTGGTGAGACCGCCAATGTCGGTTACCGCCGCCTTTACCTTGGTGAAGATCGGGGCCCAGGCCGGATTGGTGGTGGGGCAGACGATGATCTCGCCGGATTGAATGGTCGAGATCTCTTCCAGCAAACGGATCACCCGAGCCCTGCCCTCGGCCGCACCGGCGGAGGCGGCAAACCCCTTGATCTCCTGGATATCAGTGGGTGCCGCGGCGCTGACGCCCTTGAGCCATTCGTCCACCTTTTCCTGGGTGACCCCCCAGAGCATTACCGTAAAAGGCTCGGCGATCTCCTTCGGTACCGTGCCCAGGGCAGGCGGCGGTGACCATTTTTTGGCGGCCTCAAGAATCTCTTTGCGCCGCGCCGCCTTCTGCTGCCAGTAGGAGGCGCGCGAGGGTACGCCTTCGCCGAGGGCCCAGGCGGTCACCAGATCCTCGATAATCGGCGGGATTTCAAAGCGATTGAAAAGGAAGATGTCGTCCACTTCTTTGAGGATGCCGTACCTGACGAAAATACGGCCAAACTCGCGCATTTTTTCAAAAAGAATAGTGTGCAGCCAGTGCTCAACCCAGAAGAGGTGGTCCTCGGCATAGCGGTAAATGGTGCGGCAGGTACGGTAGGCCTCCTCAAAGCTAGTCCTGTCTTCCTCACTCTTAATGAGCCGCAGGTATTCTTCCAGGAGCCGGTCCCGCTCCGCCTCAATATCTTCGAGATAGCGTTCGATCCGCTCCCCTTTTTCCAGCCTTTCCAAGTAGCTCTTTAGATAGCCAAACGGTACATCCAGCCGGTTAATCCAGCTTCCCTCATGGTGGAACCAACCGCTGCCGCAGGAGACGTAAAACCACGGGTCCTTTTGCTTCTCGAAGATTTCCAGCCATTCTCTGCCCTCCGGTGTTCCCTTTAACGCCTCGATTTTCGCGGCGGCAGGGAGATCCTGCTTTAAGATTTCTTTCACCGACGGCATGGTGACCGCCAGACGCGCCAGTTTGCAGAGTTCTTCCTCCGGCCGGAACATTACCACCCGCGCTCCGGCGACCATCTTGCCCACGACGCTTTCGGTGATACCGGG
>JACIYD010000122.1 GCA_014360105.1 Clostridia bacterium | reverse complement strand
CATCACGATGAGACCTATCGCGATCGGAATGGAAGTGGTCCCTATGGAAAGCCGGTTCAAGAAGTCCGCAAGGCCGGGAAAAACGTACCCCAACCCCACTCCTGCCACCATGGCCAGAAAAATCCACAGTGTCAAGAGGCGATCCAAAAGGGAGAGCCTTGCACTCATCTGTTCGCCCATGAAAGACCAACCTCCTAAATCATAAAGAATTCATGCCGGAGAAGTGCCCAGGGCGGCCACCAGCTCCTCCATGGCTTCCCGCAAATGGCGGTGGTCGCGCTCGAAAAGCGGAAGGCAGCGATCCAGCGCCTGCTCACCCAAGAGGAGCTTGGCCGCAAAGGCAAGGCAAGTAGCCTCGCCGCACTGCCTGCAGTTGGTCCGCGGCAGCCACTGGTAAAGCTCGAGGGCAGTGGGGCGGCTGCGGGTCTCGTAGCAGGGCTCAATGCGGTCCCGCCGCTCCCAGGTCTGGTTGATCCGCTCTTTGAGCCAGTCGAGGACCTGTCGGGCATCGGTGGTGTTCCTGGCCTTGGCCATGGTGAGCCGTTGAGGATAGAGAACGATCAGGCGGCCTTCCTTGACGATGGTCAGGGTAGCGGCGTGGGGATTATAGGTGGCGTTGGGCAGCACGGCGTTCAGGTAGGGAAAGAGTTCGCCAATGTCCCGTGAGAAATCTGCCTTAAGGCGGATCTTGTTCGCGTCGGCCCAGCACGGCTCTACGTAGGTGATGGTTATCCGCTCTAGAAACATAAGGTTCCTCCTTGTCGGCCCACCCAAGACCTAACGCTGCGGCCGCATCAGTTCCCCGGCCAGGCACGGCACCGTTTTCTTGACTTTCGGGGCAATGCTCCTAAGGACAAATTCCAAGGCTTCCGCCGGGTCCTTGTCTAGGCAGATGCGCTCTAAAACTAGCTGCTCCTTCTCGTCTAAGACGATAAAGACCTTGGCCATCCGGTTAACCCCCGCCGCGGATCTGCCGGTTGATGGATTGTAGGGCCTCACCCAAATAATCCAGGTCCGCAAAGGTATTAAAGTAACCCAGACTGACGCGCACCGTTCCCCTGTCCAAGGTGCCGATGGTCTGGTGGGCCAGAGGCGCGCAGTGCAGGCCGACCCGCACCATGATCCCGTAGACTTCGTCCAGAACATAGGCGACCTCCACCCCGTCTACGCCCGCTAGGTTGAAGGAGATCAGCCCCACCTGGCGCTCGGCATCCTTCGGCCCGTAAATCTCCGCGCCCTCCACGTCGGCCAGGGCTTCCAGGGCGTGGCGGGTCAGGGATTTCTCCTTGGCTCTTATCTTCTCCACGCCCTCATTTAGGATAAACTCCACGCCGGCGGCCAGGCCGGCCAGGCCGCAGACGTTTAGGGTGCCGGCCTCGTACCGCTCGGGCAGGGTCTGTGGCTGGTACGGCAGGCGCGACTCGCTCCCCGTGCCCCCCTCCTTGAGGGGGCGCGGCTCGAACCCTTCCCTTATGTAGAGACCGCCGGTGCCGAACGGGCCGAGGAGGCCCTTGTGCCCGGTGAAGGCCAGAAGGTCGATGCGGTCGCGCTCCACGTCAATGGGCAGCACCCCCGCCGTCTGGGCCGCGTCCACCAAAAAGGGGATGCCGTGGCGCCGGGCGATCTCTCCCACTTCGGCCACCGGCATAATGGTCCCCGTCACGTTGGAAGCGTGGGTCAGTACGATGAGGCGGGTGTTGGGCCGCAGCGCCCCTTCCACCGCCTCGGGAGCCAGGGTGCCGTCGGCTGCGCACGGCACTATCGTAGGCTCAACCCCCTGATCCCTTTCCAGCGTCTTCAGACAGCGCCAGACGGCATTGTGCTCCATGCTGCTGGTGACCACGTGATCGCCCGGGCCCACCAGCCCCTTAATGGCCAGGTTCAGGGACTCGGTGGCGTTGGCGGTGAAAACGATCCGGGAGGCATCCTTTACGTTGAAGAGCCGCGCTAAAGCGGACCTGGCTCGGTAAACGATCTCGTCCGCCTTCAAGGCAAGGCGGTAGCCGCCCCGGCCGGCGCTGGCTCCCACCCGGCGCAAGCAATGCTCGATTGCCTGATAGACCGCCTCCGGTTTAGGGAAAGAAGTGGCGGCATTGTCTAAATAGATCTGCGGCACCTTTTCGCTCACCTCGGCAAAAAGACCGCGCACCAGGCCGCAAGGTGCCCGACGACTCACGGCAGCCACCAATGAAAGATCCACCCGGTTGCCGCAATAGCTCCCAGCCTCTCCCGAACCCGATTCGCCACCTTCTTCATCTCTGCCTCCGGCACGGTGAGGTCGTACTACTTCTGTATCCCCAATTCGGTCACCACCACGTGATCGGTGACCTGTCTCCTCCCTTATATCAGGATATAAGCATTCTCTAATTGATTAAATACATTTTAACCGTTAAGCTGCTAATAGTCAATCCTCCGGCGGCCTCAAGCCTCTTTGCTTCGGGTGAAAGCACGGTCGCCTTCCTTCCCGAAAGCACCCCTGCGCTGGCCAGGGTCGTAAGGCAAATCACGTCAACCACCTTCCCCTGCTCTGCCGCTTCGCGCACTACCCGGTGGGCCCAGGGGTCGTGCCCAGTACTCAGTAGCCCCCTGGCCGCCAAGAAAAATGACGGCGTCGTAGTCGGCCGCCCGCACGTTTTTGAGCAGAAGATGGCTTGAAAAGACAAAACCGACCCTCCCGCACGGGTTTAAAGGCACCGAAGACAGCCTGCGCCGGGAGGGTCATGAGCCTCATCGGCAGTCAACGAGAGCGAGCCTTAATTACGTATTCTCGCCAAAGAGCTTTGCGGTAGTGGGGTTCATCGCCCGGGGGAACGTAGTTTCGTCTTCTCACCCGCTCCAGCAATTCCTGTTTGATGCTCTCCTCATCCGTGAGGCCGAGGCTTCTCACTTCGGCCAGAATCTCGTCAAGTCCGATGAGCCCTACCTGAGTGCCGTCAACCTCAATGATACGGGCGGCCTGGGGAGGGCCACAACAACTGCAACTACACGACACATTCGGCGCAGCCATAGCCCTACCCTCCTTCCAAAAACCTCCGTGCCGTACGTTGCGGCACGACAAAAGCACCCGTGCCGTTTCCACCTCTCTAACGGCGCTAGTGGCACCATAAGAATCGCCAGGCTGTGCGAACGTGTAACGGTGCCAGGAATGACGGCGCGTGGCGCCTGGAAACCGAATGTGAACCTAATTCTGCGTTTTCCGGTCCCCGGGCTTCGCCTCGTCACCTGAAGCGCCTGCCGTGGGACCACAGCAACAGGATTCCCTGGCGGCCGGTTTCACCTCGGTCTGACCTTCCTCCGGAATCTCCTCAATCCGCACGTTGCAGCAACCACCTTGTCCGCCGCCGAACAGCCGGGACCAAAAGCCTTTCCTTTGTTCCACCATCCAAACCAACCCTCCTTATAGAAGTCGGAATGCACGTCTGATACTATCTGAATGTCACCCGCAACACCCAGAGTCGCCGCTACCTCCAAATAGGCGGCCCAGAAAGCCTTTACCGGTGAAAAACGACGTTATGAGCTGCTTTAGGTTTCCGGACCCGCACCTAGGACAATTCAAATAAAGGCATGCCCTCGCCTCCCTCACCCGCTATTTTTTAGGTAGAAACGAGGAAGTTAAAGAGATAGCCAATTATTGTAGCGATGGCAAACATGGTGATGATGTAAGCGACCCAGAGCCTCCTTTTGAAGACCCCCGCCAGCATAGACAGCTCGGGAATGCTGGCACCCGCTCCCCCGATGGTAAGCGCCATAATGGCGCCCACACTGACGCCCTTCCGGATCATGGCAAAACCCACCGGAATCATGGTTTCCGTCCGGACATACAGGGGAACCCCTATGGCCGCAGCTACTGGGACGGCAAACGGGTTACCGGGGCCGGCAATGCGGGCCAAAAAACTCGCCGGTACGAAACCGTAAATAAAGGCGCCGATGGCCACACCTACCAGCAGGTAGGGCACCATCTGGCGAAAGAGCCCCACGGCGTTTTGCGCCGCCGTTTTAACCCGCTCCTTCACGGTGATGGGTCCGGCACTGTCCGAATTCTCCAGGGCGCCAATGATGCGCACCTTTTTTACATAACTCCCGAGGCCCAGCGCATTCAAGATAATACCTGCAAGAACGGCCGCGATAAAAGTAGTGACTATATAAAACCCAAGGACGCGCCGCCCCAGGAGAGTGCCGAAGAGGGAGAGCACAACCGGGTTGAAGACCCCAAGCGGAGAAGCTATCAAAAACGACATGGCCACTCCGAAAGGGACACCCAGTTCGAGTAGCCCCATCAGCATGGGAACTGCGGAGCAGGAACAGAAGGGCGTCACTCCTCCGAATACCGCGGCTACGATGTTGCCCAGGCCGAGCCGCTTCCCCGCAAGGGCCTGCTGCACCCTTTCCGGGGAAACGTACTGCAGGATGAGACTGACGAGGAAGGTGATCCCGATAAAAAGCACCACCAGCTCAATGGAAATCTGAACGAAGAACCTGAGTGCCGTAACCAAATTGTTGACTTGCTCGCTCAATGCCGCGACACCTCCGGGAAGTTATAGCGCTGCCTGTCGTTCTTCCCCAGCCTCTTGTATCTACGTGCTGCCGCCGGCACACACTTCTGGACTTTTGCCCTCAACCGCTTCCAGGATATAGCCCGCTACCTCCGCCCAAGCGCGAGACGCCACACTGTAGGCGCGTTCTCCCAGGGGGGTAAGGGTGTACACCTTCCGTTCGCGCCCCGACACGAGCTGCGTCTCCACAGTCACTATCCCTGCCTCCACGAACTCCCTCAAGAGCGGATAGATGCTTCCCTCCGTGGGAGCGCAGCACCCCCTGGTCAGCGCAGCCACCCGCTTGCTTATTTCGTACCCGTGCAACGGGTGCACGTGCAAAACGTGGAGGATGAAAAAGCGGGAGAGGCACATCCTGATTAAGCTGGTCCAATATTCAAGGGAATCATATTTCATACTGTCCGACCTTCGTTCGCCAAGAAAACATAACCCATCGATGCATTAAACCCATATGTATGTTGCCCGATATAATTTTACTCGCAGCCCTCGGATATCGGTCAAGGCGCAATATCTCCCCTGATTGCGATTAACTGGCTGTTAGACGCTCTTTAAGCCGCCCTAGGGCCTGTATTTCTCCACCGTACTTCACCTTCCTTCGGTTCCTTCATCCCTGTCAGACACTCGGCTCCTTATATCTTTGGCACCGCCTGGGCGGCAAGCGTTGCCGCGGACTTGGTTTCGCAGTACTTTTTGGGCCGCTTCCCACCTTCAGGGTTAGCGGGTTGCCGCGGCTGCCCCTAGCAAGCCTGCCCTTCGCCGTTCTCCTGGGCTTAGTGGCCGGGTTGTTGGGACTAAGTTTCAACTACGCGCTGAAGCACTCCCTTGCTCTTAACGAGAAAATCGACCGCTGGCCGCCGCCCGCTCTCCCCTTGGTCGCCTGTGCCTTGGCAGGCGTGCTGGGCTACTACTTGCCCCAGGTGCTGGGCGGGGGGCACTTGCTGGCCGAAGAAATCCTTGCCCAAAGGGTGGCCTTTGGCATCATTCCCTTACTTTTTCTGGCAAAGTTTTTCCTCACCATGGT
>JACIYD010000121.1 GCA_014360105.1 Clostridia bacterium | reverse complement strand
CCCCACCGGGACTCCGGTTCATATCCATTAGATCGACCCTACCCCTCACCACCCTCGCCTTTGATGACCGCGAGTGGGCGCAGGCGTAAGACCTTGCGCGTAAGCCCGATGGCGGCCAGGGTTTCCACGACCTCCTCCACATCCTTGTAGGCGGAGGGCGCTTCGTCCAGCAGTTGCCGGTAGTCGGGGCAAGTCACCAGCACGTCGCCCATACTCTGTTCGAACTCCTCGCGACTGATGGTTTTCCTGGCGGCGGCGCGCGAGAGCACGCGGCCTGCTCCATGGTTGACAGAGTGGTAGGTTTCTGCGGTGGCCGGCGTTCCCACGACCACATAGGAGGCCGTACCCATGCTCCCGGGAATAATGGCCGGATGCCCCGTCTGCCGGTACTCCTGGGGATTGGCGGGGTGGCCCGGAGGCAGGGCGCGGGTCGCCCCCTTGCGGTGTACCAGCAGGCACCGGCCGCCGTGTTCCTCCTCCTTGGCAATGTTGTGGGCGACGTCGTAGAGCAGGGGCAGGGGGCGCGGCCCCAGGGCGTCGCGCAGGGTGCGGTGGGGGCCGAGGACTTCAAGAAAGGCTTCCCGTACGTCGGCGGTGATCAACTGGCGGTTGGCAAAGGCAAAGTTACAGGCGCAGGCCATCGCGGCCAGGTAATCTTGCCCCTCGGCACTACCGATGGGAGCGCAGGCCAGGCCCGCGGTGGGAAGATGAATACCGTAACGCTTGGCCGCCTGCTGCATCAGCTTACTATAATCGGTACAGATTTGGTGGCCGAACCCCCGACTCCCGGTATGAATGAGCACGGTCAGCTCGCCAGGCATGATGCCCCAGGCGCGCGCCGTTTCCGGCGCATAAACTTCGTCTACAACGCTCAATTCGATAAAGTGGTTGCCGCCGCCCAGGGTGGCCAATTGATCGGCCCGCGCCACCGCCTCCCGGCTGACGGCGGCCAGTCTCGCTCCGGCGAGGCAGCCTCCTTCCTCGATACGGTTCAGATCTTCCTGATAGCCGAACCCTTTGGCGACCATGGCGGCAGCGCCGCGCAGGGCTACTTCCTCCAGAAAACCGTGGCGCAGATCGAGATGGCGGCTTTTTTTGCCGATGCCCGTGGGTACCCGTTTGAGAATTGCCGCCAGCAGTTGTTCCAGGATGGCGCGTGGCACTTCCCGCGCCAAAAGCCCCGTGGTAACAAGTCTTACCCCGCAGTTAATGTCCATTCCCACCGCACCGGCAGAGATAATACCGTCTTCGATACGGGTGGCCATCACACCGCCGATGGGGAGGCCAAAGCCCGTATGGAGGTCAGGCATGCCTACTACCGGGGAGACCACACCGGGCAAGGTGGCGGCGTGGGCCAGTTGTTGCAGCGCCTCTTCTTCTTCCAGGCTTTGCCGCAATTTCGGGCTGAGATAGACTACCGCCTCGGCCACGCCGCTTTTTGTACCCTGCAGGCGCCAGCGGTTCGGTCCGATCCGTTCCAGGCGCATGGCTTTCGCGCAAACCTCGTTTCCCTCTTTGGGTTTAGCATCTCGTAGTTCTTGCCTCTTTAAATCATAGCCGAGAGGGTGATGACGGGCAATGGGGTTCCCGGCCTATCTCCAGTTTGTTCCTTTTGCTTTGGCTCCCTTGTTGGCGCAAGCCTCGTGGGCCGAATGGGGGTACGCCAGGCCCGGCGCGCCGCCATGCTAGAAGTCTTGGAATTACGTCAGCGGCTAACCCTGTGTCGGAGCAGGCCACGAGATGCTATAATGGGGTGGGCGAGAGCATAGCGGAAAAACGGCGGAAAGGCGGGCCGAGATCTTATGGTTCATCCCCTGCGGGGCGGAGCGGCAAGGCGCTGGGAGGTAGGGGCGGCCGGTGCCGCAGACGCTGTTAAGCGGAAGCTGGTGATTACGGTGGTAGAAGTAAAGGGAACCTGTCCGGTCTACCGGGCGGGATACAAAATCACCCTGGACGATGGTTACCGCCTTAACCTGGCGGAAACCAATGCCGTTTGTCTTCATTCCCTGACCTCCGTCATGCCTTATTACGTAGCACTCTACCACGGCGTGAGTGCGGCCGCTCTGGGGTTGGCCAAGGGTGGGTCGGGCGAGGCAGCGTATGTGCAATGCCTCGACCCCTGCCATTATACCGGTGGGGGAACGGTCGTCTTTCGCCTGGAGAGGGTGTAGCGTTTGCGAGGGCAGTGGCAAAAGCTATCTTTTCGTAACCGACGCGGTCTTCGGCTTGCAGGCCTCCTCTATACCCCGCCGGGAAACTTCGGTGGGCCGCGACCGCTGGTGGTCGTCTGCCATGGCTTTACCGGCACCAAAGAAGGACAAGGGAAGGCCCTGGCCATGGCCGAGGCGCTGGGTGCGACCACCGGCTGGGCAACGCTTCTCTTTGACTTTGCCGGCAACGGGGAAAGCGAGGGCAATTTCAGCGACCTAACGCTCTCGGGGCAGATTGCCGATCTGACCGCGGCCGTTGACCTGGCCGAGTCCTTGGGGTACGGACCCATCGTCACCCTGGGGCGCAGTTTTGGCGGCACCACCGTCCTCTGCCAGGCGCCCCAGGATCAGCGCGTCCGGGCGGTCTGTACCTGGTCGGCCGTGGGCTTTCCCCGGCGTAGCTTTCCCCGGGCGCGGGCCAAGCCGACGGCGGAAGGCGTTTTGGCCTGGGACAGTATTCTCGGGGTGCGCGTCTATCTTAAGGAGGAGTTTTTTGCCGACCTGGAGCGCTACGACGTGCTGGACTGCGTGCGTCGCATCAGCCCGCGGCCCGTTCTCTTGTGTCACGGCGACCGGGACGAAGTGGTGCCGGTAGGCGATGTTTACGCCCTTTGGCAAGCGGCGCGGGAACCAAAACAGCTCCTGGTAGTGCCAGGCGCGGACCACGTTTACAGCGAACATTACGAAAAGGTTTGGCAGACCTTCTTCCGCTGGCTGATGGAGCTGGACCCCCAAAAACACCTCCACCGGAGCGTATAAACGATAGGGACGTTACGGGCACGGCCGGGGAGGGTAACGGCTTGACCGGACCGGACCGGGAAATGGAAATCCTCGCCCGGGCCAAGGCGGGCGATGCGGTGGCCAGGGAGGAAATTCTCTTGGCGTACCGCCCCCTGGTACAGCGGGTGGCGTCGGCCTTCTGCCGGCGGCCCCTTGAATGGGGCCGCGACGACGAATTGAGCATCGGCTTGATCGCCCTGAACGAGGCCATCGATTCCTACCGGGTAGAACGGGGCGCTTCCTTCAGGACGTACGCCCACCTGATCATCCGGAGCCGCCTCACCGACTACCTGCGCCGGGAGTCCCGGCAGCAAAAGGCGGCTGCGGCGGCCGCAGCGCAAAACCAAAAGGCCCTTCCGGGCGAGGAAGAATGGCTCGCCTGGGAGCGTGGCGAGGAAATCAAACGTTATGCCGGGGAATTGGCCCGTTTTGGCATCACCTTTCAGGAACTGGCGGCCATTTGTCCCAAGCACCGTGAGACGCGTCACCGCCTGATCCAGGCTGCCCGCCACCTTGCGGCGGCGCCCTTGTTGGACGAATTGCGGCGCACGGGGCGGGTACCCTTGCAAGAATTGGCCCGCGCTTCTCGGGTTCACCGCAAGACCCTGGAGCGCGGGCGCAAGTACCTTATTGCACTGGCACTGGTTCTTGGTGCGCCGGAAAAGTATAGCCATCTGGCTGCTTATCTTGCCCGCCTCGATGGGGGTGAAGGTCGTGGCTAGCAAGCAGGGTCTCGTCGTGGAGACGGACGGACAAAGGAGCATCGTCCTCACGCCGGAAGGGGAGTTTGTGAAGTTGCCCCTCGCCGGGCGGGAAGTGCGCGTTGGGGAAGAGATTTCTTTCACCGTGCCCGAGGAGAAGGTTCGCCTTTTCCGCCCCTGGGCTTGGGCCGCTTGTCTTGCTCTTGCCATCCTCCTTGCGGGCCTGCTTCTTCCGGTTTATCCGGCGGTAGCCTATTGGGTGAGCCTGGACATCAACCCTAGCTTGGAGCTCGGCGTGAACGCGCAAGACCGTGTGGTGCGGGTGGTGCCCTTGGACACGGCCGGTCGGCAGTTGGTCGTCGGCCAGCCGCTCTGGGGCCGCAAGGTGGAACAGGCGATACAACGCCTTATCACCCGGGCGGCCGATCTGGGCTACGGCCGGCAGGAAGGCGACCTGGTGCTGGTGACGGTGACGGGCGAGAAACGGGCCGATGCCGCATGCCAGGAGAAGGTAGCGCGTACGGCAGAGGAGGCGGTGGCCGAGCTTCAAGGGGGAGCCCAGGTAGTGGTGGTTAATCTACCGGCGGCAGCTCACCGCGAGGCGCGCCGGCTCGGACTTTCGGCCGGACAGTACGCCGCCTGGCGCGCCCTCAAGGAAAGCGGCGTTTCCCTGGAACCGGAAGAAATGAAGAACAAAGGGTTGGCCGCATTGGCACGAGAAAAGCAAAGAGACTTGCGCGCCCTGCTCGCGCCACCGGAATCACCACCCGCGAGCCGGCCGGGGAAGAAAGCACCTGGCGGACCGTCGCGCGCAGAGGAAGCTCAGGCAGGACACGAGCCGGCTGCCGGCGGGAAGGGCAAGGAGGAAGGGCCGCGCTCAGGGCCGCCCGACCGCCTCCCTGTATCGGCGCATGAGCGCCGAGGTGGCGGGAATTCCTCTGTCTCGCCGCAGGAGAAGCTCGTGCCGCCACGCTCCGGCGGGCAGTCCAAGAAAAAGGAGGCAGCCGATCGGTCCAGCGGCGGGCAAGAGCGCAAGCCTACCCAGGCCAACCCAGAAAGTTCGAGCACCAGTATCCATGAGGCTTGCGCCGACGAGGGAGCCAAAGACCGGAAGCAACAAGCTGGACCTGGACCAGGGCGCTCGCCTTGACGCCCGCTTTGGCCCATGGTACCATTGACTTAAAGACTTTGCGGCAGAAAACGAGGTGAAAGCAAAGCCGTCGGCAGGGAGCCGGCGGCGTAGCAGCCATGGAGTTCCTGATTAATCTGCGCCAGGAAGGGGAAAGCCTGTTCGATCTGTTGAAAGCCGCTATCCGGCAGTGGCAGAATTCCCCGTGGCAGCACGAACGCGAACGCGCGGCGTATGCCATGCTCCTCTACCAGCGTTGTCTGGCGGCCTATACCGGTTACCTCGAAGAAGCCAAGGCCCGCGCCGAAGGCGGCTACAATACGGAGGTAGACCGTCGGTTGGTACGGGAGATGGAAGAAAAACTGGCCTACTGGCAGCGCAAACTGGAAGAGGTAAGCGCTCCGGAGGCCCCTTTACGTTCCCGCCTGCCAGGACCTTAGGTACTCTTCCTGGGCCGGGGTGAGCTTTTCCAGGCGAACGCCCATGCTCGCCAGCTTTAACGCGGCTACGTGACGGTCGATTTCCCCGGGCACGGGATAGACCTGGCACTCGAGTTCTCTTGCTCCCCCTTTGTAGAGCCATTCCACCGTCAGGGCCTGGTTGGCGAAACTCATGTCCATCACCTGGGCCGGGTGGCCTTCCGCGGCGGCCAGGTTTACCAGTCGCCCCTCGGCCAGAAGGTAGAGCCGCCGGCCATCGGGCAGGCGGAATTCTTCCACGTTCTCCCTGACTTTTTCCCGCGAGACGGCCAGGGAACGCAG
>JACIYD010000120.1 GCA_014360105.1 Clostridia bacterium | reverse complement strand
CTCTTAGGGGCAAGCGGCGCCATTAACCTGGTGGCCAGGCTGGCGCGCAAGCCCGTAACCCAGGGGATCATGCTGGGCCTGGGTTTCAGCTTCATGCTGGAAGGCTTGCGCGCCATGCAGGCCAATTGGCCGCTCGCCGCCGCCGCCTTCGCCCTGGCCTTATTGCTCCTCGACAATCAAAGGGTGCCGGCAATGCTGGCGCTGCTCGTTTTAGGCGTGGCCGGCGCCGCCTTTACCCCTTCTGCGGCCTGGCAGGCGCTCGGTGCGGCCGTCGGTTTCCGGCTGCCGCAGTTTGCGCTCGGCCAAATCACCGGTGCGGCGGCGGTCCAGGGCATCCTCTTTCTGGCCCTGCCTCAGTTGCCGCTCACTTTGGGCAATGCCGTCATCGGCATCGTGGCGGAAAACAATTCCCTTTTTCCCCACCGCCGCCTCAGCGAACGCGAGGTGGCCGTTTCCACCGGCATTATGAACCTCGTCGCGCCCTTCTGGGGCGGGGTGCCCATGTGCCACGGCGCGGGAGGGATGGCGGGCCACGTGCGCTTCGGCGCCCGTACCGGCGGCGCCCTGGTGATTCTCGGGTCGCTGTTAGTGGTTCTCGCCCTTTTCTTCGGGCAAGGTATTGCCGTCCTTTTTGCCCTCTTCCCCCGGGCCGTGCTGGGAACCATTCTCTTTTTTGCCGGCACGGAGCTGGCACTCACCGCCTGGCACCATCCTCCGGACCGCCAGCAGGCCGGAGTGACCCTGATTACCGCCGCGGTGACCGTGTGGAACGCCGGCGCGGCGTTCCTGCTGGGCATAATCATGCTCTGGGCCCTGGAAAAAGGCCGGATCCGCCTTTAACGAGGGAGGCTACCCGGTTTTGCCGCCAAACCAAAGCTGTTTTGCGCTCATCACGGCTTTGACCTTTCAGTGTGGCGAAATCCGTCCGCCGTGGTTTGCCGGCCAAGCGCCGGCCTTTTCAAAACCGGTGAGCTCCCACACGGGTTCCCTCGCCCGGCCCCGGTTCCTGAACTCCACGACCAGGGGCACGCCGGGCAAAAGCTCCTTCAGCCGCGGCAGGTAGCGGCGGTTCTCCTTGGTGTTGCGGAAGGAATAGGGGAACTCCCGGGCGTAGTAGGCCAGCATGTCCCGCTCCGGCAGGCCCGCGGGATAAAAAGGACCACCCGGTCTTTGTAGCTGTAGCCCGAAGTGCCGATCAGAACCTGCGCCGTACCCAGGGTCGGTGCCTCCCGGCCCATCAAGAGAAACAGCCGGGCGCACCGGGGCGGCCTGCCCGCCTCCTGCCTGACCGCCAGGCACGGTCAGGCCGCCGCGCGAGCCCGGGTCCGCTCCGCTCCGCTATCGACGTTTAATTTTCGACGCCTTCCCCCCGGTTTCCTCCGAGTGTGACCGCAAGGGCATCAATCCGGCCGTTTTTCGTTAACCCCGACGGGAAGAAGGAATTTTCCGCATAGTGGAGATTTTCGGCCCGGAATCCTCCGGCAAGACGACCGTGGCCCTGCACGTGATCGCCGAGGCCCAGAAGCAGGGCGGCATCGCCGCCTTTACCGACGCCGAGCAGGCCCTTGACCGAGCGTACGCAAAGAATCTCGGCGTAGACCTCGATAACCTTTTGGTGAGCCAGCCTGACACAGGGGAGCAGGCCCTGGAGATCGCCGAGGCCCTGGTCCGCAGCGGGGCCACCGACGTCATCGTGGTCGACTCCGTGGCGGCGCTGGTGCCGCGGGCCCAGCTTGAAGGACAGTTCGGCGACGCCCGCGTGGGCCTCCAGCGCATTGAGGCCAAGTAGGCCACCCACAGCCGGGTAAGAAAGCCTTTTGGCGCCGATGAGGGAGCTGCAGGACAGCCTGGATGCCGGTACGGAGTGGATGCTATCGGGACTGAGCGCGGTGCTGCAGGCGGTGGAGGTGATGCACTACAGCGCCTGGGTTGCCCAGGAGGCAGGTCTGGACCAGCAGGACAGGCAACTGTTGCGCCTGGCCGCGTTTCTGCACGATGTGGGCAAAGTTTGCGTTCCCTTCGGAAACCCCTGGGCCTGGTCCAGGCCCTCGGGGAGATCGAGGCCGGGCCGCCTACTCCTCGAAGTAAGAAACTCCTTACCAAAATTATACGCCGAGACTTACCCGCCGCAACGCATCATTCGCGCGCCGGGGGCGATCCCCCCTGCCGGCAGCGAACGTGATATAACGCCGCAAGGGGGGCTACGCCCGGATGCCCAGGGCCAGCCTCAGCGCGGCCAGAAAGCGCTCTTTTTCCCGTTTGGCCCTAAAGCGCCGCAGGGCCGCCTCCCCCCGCCCGGGCCCGCTTTCCCCCCAGGCGGGAAGGGAGGGGAAAGAAGGCGCCCGCGCGCAAAGGGCATAAAGGCCGTGACCGTCGAGTCCCAGCAGTTGGCCCAGGGCCACCACCTTCTCCAGAGGCCAGGTCCAAAGCGGCGTCTTCTCCAAGAGCACGTCGCGCAGCGCGCCCGGCGGCAGCGCCAGCGCCTCTTCGGCCGCCTGGACCCCCAGCCCCCGGGCGAGCAGCAGATCCTGCACGATGTAGCCGAACTCGTCCACGTCGAGGTATGAGCCGCCCGCGCCCGGGTCCACGGGAGGGACCGGCCGGGCAAGCAGGCGCGCCAGGTCCTGGGCCGTCGGCAGGCGGTTACCCCGGCAGGCCTGCCTCAACCCTTCGTACCCGTCGTACACCAGGCGGGCAACGCCGGCGCGGGCCGGGGCGGGGGGCCGGCCGGCTTTGCGCCCGCTGCCTGTGCGTTCAAGTAACGTCTTCACACCCGTTTTCATCACTTCGCGCGCTCCTTTTAAAACATCCCCAAGTCTTTGAGGATTTCCCGCAGCCTCTTTTCCGCCCGGTCCAGGCGCTTGCGCGCGGCCGCCGGGCTCAAACCCAGGGTTACGGCCACCTCGACCACGCTCATGCCGCGGCCGTAGCGCAGCTCGACCGCCTCGCGGCAGGCGGCGCTGAGGCTTTCCGCCGCTTCTTCCAGGGCCCAGCATTCCTCCTTGACCAAGTACCACTCGTGGGGAATGTAGGCGGCGTTGGTCTCCGGTACCGTATCCAGCGGGCCGTAGCCCGCCTCCGGGTCGGCCGGCTGGCCGGGAAGGCCGCAGAGGTCCACCGGCCTCCCCGCGTCTTTCAGGAAGCGGAGCACCAGGTTGCGTGCCACACCGTAAACGTAGTAGTTGAAGGTGGCGCAGCCGCAGGAAGGCGCCTGCTTTACCAGCACGGCAAGGACGTCCTGCACCAAGTCTTCTACGCTGAGCGCATCATATTGCCAGGATGAGCCGGCGCGGGTAAGCAGCCTCTGCACCGTGCCGCGCACGTAAGCGACGAAGGTCTCCCAGCGCGCCGGACTTAGCGGCTTATTCTCCGCCAGAAAAAGACGGACGTCTTCGAAATCATCAAGGCCCAAGGAAGGCGACACCCCCGCTAAGCTAGTGTGTGGCCGCTCGGCCGCGGCGGCGGCCCAAGGCATAGGCGTAGCCGATAATGGCCATCACCGGCTCTCTCCCGTCCAGGGTGGGAAGCCCGAACGCCGGCCCGCCCTGCCAGGGCACCAGCCCCGTCTCGTGAACCGCCAGGTACTCCCGCTCCACCTGCTGTGCCCGCAGCAGCCGGTCCTTGACCGCCTCGGGGCGGAAGCGGCAGAGCACCGCGGTACCGTCCACAAAAACGACGCGGCTGGCATAGCCTTTCTCCGCCGCGGCCTCCACCCCGGCACAGCGGCCGAGCACCACGTAACCCACGGCACCGTGACCCTTGGCCAGGGGTGCCCGCATATCCAGCGGCACCAGCACCAGTCCCGGTGCGAGCGGCAAGGGCACGTCCACGGTCAGGTTTACCTTGGGCCCGTAGAGCCGGGCCAGGGCCTGCCGGGTGGTGCCGAAGGCGCGGCAGCACTCCTCCACGGCGCTATCGGTGCGCTTGCGGTACTCCACGATCTCGCCACCCGCAAGCAGAATGGCCGTGTAGTTGCCGCCGTCCGCGCCATAGATCGGGTAGAGGGCGTTTAGCTTATCCTTATGCTGCTGCCAGTCGTACCTTGGCATTACGTTGCTCCTTTCATTACCTATTTCTCCTTCCATAGTATATAGTGCCATAATCAGGTCGAAATGGGACAAGTCTTACAGAAAAAAATGATTGCGAAAAAAGGGAGCGCATCGCTCAACGCCGGCCCCTCCGCACCGCGGCTAGCCTCGGTCACATACGAAGCCTCACATCTTGACGAGCGGGTCCCGGGAGTCTGTAGTCAAGGAGGCAGGCCCACCATGTGCTTGTCCAGGCCGAGCTGCCGGATCACGTTGCGCAGGACGACCGGATTGGTCACCTGGGCCCGGCAGGTCTCTAAGGTCATTTGCGGGTAGCGGCCCGCCATCTCCAGCAGTGCCTCTACCGGAGTTCCCCGCGCGGTATCCAGTGCCGGCTGCGGCAGATTGACTAGCCATTTCCATTTTCTCACTTCCTTTCGGCGAAAGCCCTTACCTGCTGGGGGTTGGCTCTGCCTCTGCTCGGCCGGCCGGGTGACCATGAGCACCGTCTTGGCCTCGAAGACCGCGGGCACGAGAAAAGCACTGACCAGCCACGCGGTGACGGCGCTGATGAGGGTAAGGGCCACGATCAAAAAGCGGCAACGCCAGACAACCCGCAGGTAGCGCCGCAGGTCTATGTAGCCCTCGTCCCACGCTTCCTCCGGCGCGGCAGGGTTTCTGTCCCGTTCCAACGTCGTAACCCCCTAGAGCTCGGCCGTCCGGCCGGCTAAACCTGCCAAAGCCGCCGGGTTAGTTATTCTATTTCGACACGGCGATTTCCTCCACCTTTCCACCCTTGGGCGGGGCTCGGCCTGCTCTGCCCCCTCAGAACCGGGCCCCGCGGCCTGCACTGCCGCCACCGTGCCACCACCAGTGTACCACGCCGCGGCCGACAGGCAAGGAGCCGAGGCCGCCCCAACTCCCACCCGGTGGGCCTGTGCCAGTGGATCATCAAGCTCTCCGGTGGGATCAGCGAGCGCAGCCTGGTGCTCACTCTGATGACCTTCTGCAAGACGCACTCTGCTAAACAACTTTCTACAAAACTCTGGCATCTCCTGCCACGACAGATAGCCGCCTGCCACTATCCGGACGCGCGGCGACGCTCCTCACGAACTGCAGAGCCTAGGCGTCCGTCTCCGACCCGCGCACTCCGTTCGACTCCGGAGCGCCATCGAAGGTCATCTCTATCGCTACCCCCTTCGCCCCTCCCGCCCAACGTCCTGCGGCAGCCGCTCTTCTCTCTCCGGCGCCGCACTCGGCTGCGGCTGCCACCCGGCGGAGCCCGTCAGTACCCCGCAAAAATTGTTGCGCCGCCCCGAAATTTCAACGCCCTCAACCGCCCTTAGCCGTGGTATAATCTACTTAAAACAACCGCGAGGAAGTGCAGAGTTTGCCCAACAAACAATGGCATCCGGCCTTTGTAGCCGCGGTCAGGGAGGTCCTAAAAGACGCCAGGCCAGGAGAGGTAGAAGTAATCCCGGAGGTAGCCCTGTCGTCTAAACCTCTCGGCGTGGACGTTTTGGTGGTCAAAAAGTCCGCGGAAGTGAAGTTGAGCCACCCCA
>JACIYD010000012.1 GCA_014360105.1 Clostridia bacterium | reverse complement strand
AAAGACGTTTCGCCCGCTTTGGCAAAGTCGGAATTCCGGGTTTTCCGAGAAGCGCTGGTTGCGGGCGGCAGAATCATCGGTCTTAATGTACGGGGTTACGCGGGCTTGAGCCGCAGGGAACTGGATGACCTGACGGCCAGAGTACAGGAATGGGGTGCCCGGGGCCTGGCCTGGCTGGCGGTAGGTGGCGACGGCATACGCTCGCCCATCGCCAAGTTTCTCAGCGAGGGGGAGCTCCAAGAGCTCGGCCGCCTTTTGGAGGCTGGTGCGGGGGATTTACTGCTGCTGGTGGGCGGGCCGGAAGGTGAAGTATATGAGGCGATGGGCCGCCTCCGGCTTCACCTCGCCGAGCGGCTGGGATTGGTGGACCGGACGAACTGGGCGCCGGTCTGGATCACAGACTTTCCCCTACTGGAGTTTAACCAGGAGGAGAAGCGCTGGCAGGCCGTACACCACCCCTTTACCGCCCCACGGCCGGAGGACCTGCCCCTGCTGGACAGCGATCCCGGCAAGGTGCGGGCACTTTCCTTCGATCTGGTGCTTAACGGTGTAGAACTGGGCGGAGGGAGTATCCGTAACCATCTCCGTTCGCTTCAGGAAAAGATCTTTTCCCTCATTCGCCTCAGCCCCGAGGAGGCAGCTTCGCAGTTCGGTTTTCTCCTGGAAGCCTTGGAGTACGGCGCTCCACCACACGGCGGCCTGGCGCTAGGCCTGGATCGCTGGGTGATGCTCCTTGCCGGTCAGGAAAGCATCCGTGAAGTGATTGCCTTTCCCAAGACGCAGAGCGCTACCTGCCTCCTCACCGGAGCGCCGGCCGAAGTAGACCGGCGGCAACTGCGTGAACTCCACCTGGGGCGCTTATAATCGTGCGGTTGTTGCGACCGTTCGGCAAAAACAGGTTATACGTCAGGTGACATGTCAGTTGTCTGGGCCTTGTCAAAAAGTAAAAACTGTGTTAGGATATTAAACGCAAAGCGAAAGCACCCTGCGATGTGCGTAAGCGGCTAGCAAGTTTTGGGCCAACACCAAAACAAAGGGAGCCCGGCCTCTGAATGTGGCTTGTAGGCCCTGTCAGGGGAAACAAAAAGCATTCAGGAGGGCACCCACCTGCGAGAGCGGGTCTAGAAACTGCAGCCGGCTACGGCACCCGCGGGGTGCTGGCATCGTTTTCGCCGACGCCGGCGGTGCTCTGTCAGTGCCGGGGGAAATTCACCAAGCGGGGGAGGAGCTCTGGCAGGGATGGTCATCAATCTCACCGACACTGATTTTGAAGAGATGGTGGTTCAGGCGGATCAGCCAGTGGTTGTGGACTTCTGGGCAGATTGGTGTAGCCCGTGCCGTAGGATGGCCCCCATTATAGAAGAAGTGGCGGCGGATTTTGCCGGTCGAGTAAGAGTGGCCAAACTAAACGTCGACGAAAACGGAGAAGTAACCGGGCGATACGGTGTGTTAAGCATCCCTACCCTGCTCTTCTTCAAGAACGGTGAGGTGGTAGAGAGGCTCATCGGTGTGCGCCCCAAGGAAGAGGTAGAGGAAATACTACAAAGAATCCTGTAAGACCCGCGAAAGGCCGCCTTTGGCGGCTTTTCTTATTTAGGAGGGTGGGGGTGCCGTGGCAAGCAGCATCTTCGACCTCGCACGGGCGGAATGGGAAAAGAAGGGTGCGCCTCTCGCCTGGCGGATGCGGCCGCGTAAGCTGGATGAAATGGTCGGGCAGGAAGAAGTCATCGGCCCTGGAAGGTTGTTGCGCCGGGCCATCGAAGCCGACCGCCTGACCTCCCTTATTCTTTACGGGCCTCCCGGCTCCGGCAAGACCACCCTGGCCGAGGTAATTGCTGCCACGACGCGGGCGCGCTTTGTCCGCCTCAGTGCGGTCACCGCCGGAGTGCCGGACATCCGGCGTGTGATCAAAGAAGCGGAAGACGCACTAGCGAGGTTCCAGCAGCGCACCATCCTCCTCATCGACGAGATTCACCGCTTTAACAAGGCACAGCAGGACGCCCTTTTGCCGGCGGTGGAGCGGGGTACGCTGGTGCTCATCGGGGCCACCACGGAAAACCCGTATTTTAGCGTTAACTCCGCCCTGCTTTCCCGTTCCCGCCTGGTGCGCCTGCGGCCGCTCACGGCCGAGGAGGTCAAGATCGTGGTGCAGCGCGCGCTTGAGGACCGCGAGCGCGGGCTGGGCGAGTACGCCGTAGAAATTACCCCTGAGGCGCTGGAGCATCTCGCCCAAGGAGCACGTGGCGATGCGCGGGTGGCGCTCAATGCCTTGGAGCTGGCCGTTCTCGGCGCCGCACAAGAGGCCGACGGGCGGCGCCGCATCACCCTGGCCCTGGCCGAGGATGCCCTGCAGCAACGGGCCGTGCTTTACGACCGCCAGGGCGATGCCCACTACGACGTCGTCTCGGCCTTCATCAAGAGCCTGCGCGGTTCCGACCCCGATGCCGCCCTGCACTACCTTGCCCGGATGCTTGTGGCCGGGGAAGACGCGCGCTTTATTGCACGGCGCATGGTTATTCTGGCCGCCGAGGATATCGGTCTTGCCGACCCACAGGCGTTGCTCATTGCCACGGCAGCCGCTCAGGCCGTGGAGTATGTCGGCCTACCGGAGGCGGAGCTGCCGCTGGCGCAGGCCGCCATTTACCTTGCCTGCGCGCCCAAAAGCAACAGCGTCCTTAAGGCGCTCTCCCGGGCCAAGAAGGACGTTACCGAGGGAAACATCGGTGTCGTACCGCCCCACCTCCGCGACGGGCACTACGCCGGCGCGGCCAGACTGGGTCACGGGGTAGGCTACCAATACCCCCACGACTTTCCCGGGCACTGGGTCGCGCAACAGTATCTGCCCGACGCCCTGCGTCACGCCCGTTATTATGAACCGTCTTCCAGCGGCTGGGAGGGCCGGCGCCGCGGACGGCAACAGCGCAAGGATTCTTCATCCTGAAGGTTGGCGCCGCCCGCCGGGATAGTACGGCACCATCCTTGGAAGAATGAGTAGCAGACTGGGTATGGGAGAGAAAAAGATGCGGCGAGTCTACCTAGATCACAGTGCCACCACCCCGGTACGGCCGGAAGTACTGGAGGCGATGCTTCCTTATCTGAAGGAGGAGTATGGCAATCCCTCGAGTCTCCACGCCTGGGGGCGGGAGGCGAAAAAGGCCCTGGAAGAGGCCCGGGAAGAAGTGGCCGCGCTCATCGGTGCACGCCCGGAAGAGATCGTCTTTACCAGCGGCGGCACGGAGGCGGATAACCTCGCCCTCATTGGGAGCGCCTACGCGAACGCCAGGAAGGGCCGGCACATCATTACCTCAAGCATCGAGCACCACGCCGTGCTGGACAGCGCCCGGTTTTTGGCCAAGCAGGGCTTCCGCGTCACCTTCCTGCCGGTTTCCGGCGACGGCTTGGTGCGAGTGGAGGACGTGGCGGCCGCCATCACCGCGGAGACCATCCTTATCAGCGTTATGCATGCGAATAACGAAGTGGGTACCATCCAGCCCGTCGGTGCAATCGGTCGGCTGGCGAAAGAGAAGGGGATCATCTTTCATAGCGACGCCGTGCAGAGCGCGGGTAAAATCCCGGTAAACGTGGATGAACTGGGCGTAGACCTTCTCGCTCTTTCTTCCCACAAGATTTACGGTCCTAAAGGGGTGGGGGCGCTTTACGTCCGCAAGGGTACGCGCCTGCAAAACCTCCTTCACGGTGGAGCTCAGGAGCGTAAACGGCGCCCGGGCACGGAAAACCTTCCCGGGATCGTCGGCTTTGGCCGGGCGGCGGCCCTGGCGCGGCAAGAGATGCCGACCGAGGCGGAGCGGCTGGCGGCACTGCGGGACCGGCTTTTGGACGGTCTTGTGGCACGCATCCCGGCTACCTTCGTGACCGGCCACCGCGAACAGCGCCTGCCCAACCACGCCAGCGTCTGCGTCAAATACGTTGAGGGGGAGGCCTTGCTTTTGGGTCTTGACCGGCAGGGGGTGGCCGCTTCCGGCGGTTCGGCCTGCACTTCGGGCACCCTTGACCCCTCGCACGTCTTGCTGGCCATGGGACTGGCACCCGAGGTAGCCCAGGGTTCCCTGCGCCTTACCCTTGGCCGCGAGAATACAGAGGCGGACATCGACTACGTCTTGGAGATTCTGCCGCCGCTGGTGGAGCAGTTGCGGGCGGCTTCGCCGCTTTATGTGCGGGAGGCAGCCCAAGCGGTCACTTGTCCGGCTTGCCAGACGCAAGACCAGGTTTAGGGTAGCTGCCGGGGCGAGCCCGCTGGGGATGGTGGTGAACGTGGGTGGCGCGTGCCAAGGTGATGGTCGCCATGAGCGGCGGGGTCGACAGCGCCGTTGCCGCCGCTTTGCTCAAAGAAAAAGAGTATGAAGTGGTCGGGGTAACGCTCCAGATCTGGCCGCGCGATGCTCCTCTGCCGCCGGGAGAGACAGGTTGCTGCTCCCTGGCGGCGGTGGAAGACGCGCGGCACGTGGCCCAGAAGCTGGGCATTCCCCATTATGTGCTGAACTTTCGCGACCTTTTCGAGCGCGAGGTCATCAACTACTTCGTCGGAGAGTACCTGGCCGGCCGCACGCCCAATCCCTGCGTGGTCTGCAACCGTAAAGTGAAGTTTAAGGCCCTTCTCGAACGCGCCCTGGCGTTGGGTATGGCCTACGTGGCCACCGGCCACTACGCCCGCCGCGACTACGATGGGCGGCGGGGGCGGCACCTCTTGCGCCGCGCCCGTGATCTGCGCAAGGACCAGACCTACGTCCTCTACGGCTTAACGCAGGAACAGCTCGCTCGCGCGCTCTTTCCCCTGGGAGAATATACCAAAGAGGAAGTGCGCCGCAAGGCAAAGACCTTGGGTCTGCGAGTGGCCGCCAAGCCCGAAAGTCAGGAAATCTGCTTCGTAACCATGGGTGACTACCGCGCTTTTATCGGCGCCCGCGCACCGGAGGCGCTTAGGCCCGGCCCAATCCTCGATTACCGGGGAAGGGTGGTCGGCCAGCACCAGGGCCTGGCTAACTATACCATCGGCCAGCGGCGCGGTTTGGGAGTGGCGTTGGGCTACCCGGCTTACGTTATTGCCCTTGACCGCGAGCGGAACGCTGTGGTGATCGGACCGGCCAAGTTTGCCTACCGGCGTCATCTCACCGCCCGGGATAACAACTTCATCGCCTGGGCAGCACCGCCGCCTTCGTGCGAGGTGGAAGCAAAGGTGCGCTATCTTTCCCCGGCGGCCAGCGCCGCGCTTCGTTACCAAGAGGGGCTGGTGCAACTGGAGTTTGCTACCCCGCAGTGGGCCATCACCCCCGGGCAGGCGGTGGTTTACTACCAGGGGGACCTGGTGGTGGGCGGTGGCACCATCGAGGAAGCCTGGTGACGTAGCCCTACTTCTGCCGAGCGGAGCTCGGCTCCCGGCGCAGGACTTTTAGCATCGCGGCGAGCCGGGCTTTCCGCGAGAGTAAGGGCGCAAAGTCGGCCGGGAGGCCACGGATGGCCAAGCTGGTCGCGGCGCCTGGGAGGGCGGCCACGAGCCGCAAGCCCCCGGAGTTCGAAACTCGAGCACCAGTATCGCCCGCGAGGCTCACGGAACGAGCGGGAGCCAAAGACCGCAAGAGGCAAACTGGGGATAACCCAGGTTTTGCCTTCGGTTGACAGAGGCGGTGCCATCGGTTACGCTTTTTTTATCATCTTGTGTCATCTGCCGATCTGTTACGTACGAAAGGAGAGACCGGAAGGAAGATGGCCTTGTTGCCCGAGGTGCCTGTGGATGCTTTGCGCCGCACTTGCGATCCCACAACCTTCGACTTCAATTCTACCGAGGAAGTGGAACCGCTCCAGGGGATTATCGGCCAGGAGCGGGCGGTGAGGGCAATGGAATTCGGCCTTCAGGTCGAGAAACCCGGCTATAACATTTTTATTACCGGCCTCACCGGGACGGGAAAGATGAGCTACGCCCGCTCCATTGTTACCCAGGTAGCCGCCCAGAGGCCCACGCCGGACGACTGGTGTTATGTCTATAATTTTCGCGACCCGGCCCAGCCCCGGGTGCTGTGCCTTCCCTGCGGCAAGGGATATGGCCTTAGCCAGGACCTGGCAGAACTAATCGAAGAGCTGCAGGTAGAGATTCCTCGTGCCTTTGGCAGTGATGACTACGAAAAACAGAAGAATGACATTATCCGTGAATTCCAGGACCGGAGTACGCAACTGGTAGAGGAGCTGACGCAGCGGGCGGCCGCCCTGGGGTTTAGCATCCGCCGTACCAGCACCGGCTTTGTTACCGTACCGGTGATCGACGGTAAGCCGCTCAGTTCCGAAGAATACGAGGCTTTACCGGTAGAGGTCAAGGAAGAGATCGACCGCAAGTCGACCACCGTCCAGTTTGACGTGCGGGAGACGGTGCGCCGTGTGCAGCAGGCGGAAAGGGAGGCGCGCGAGAAGATCAAGAAGCTCGATGCGCAGGTGGGTCTCTTCTGTGCCGGGCACCGCATCGATGCGCTGCGGGAGAAGTACCAGGAATATCCCCAGGTGTTGGAATACCTGGAGGCTCTCAAACAAGACATTCTGAACAATCTTGAGCTCTTCCGGGGCGAAGAAGAAGAACACGGCAGCCCCCCGTGGGCGCGGCACAGCCGCAGCTCGGCCTTACAGAAATACAAGGTCAACCTTTTCATCGACCGGCGAAACTGTTGTGGCGCGCCGGTGATCGCGGAGACCAATCCCACTTACTATAACCTGGTGGGGCGCATCGAGCACGAAAACGAATGGGGTTTTCTCAGCACCAACTTTCTCATGATCCGGCCCGGGGCCATGCACCGCGCCAACGGCGGTTTTCTTATCCTACAGGCGAGGGACGTCCTGGTCAACCCTTTTAGCTGGGAAGCCCTGAAACGCGTGCTGAAGACCGGGCAGTTGACCATCGAGAACATGGGGGAACAGTACGGCCTCATTCCCCTGGCCAGCCTTAAGCCCGAACCCATTCCCATCAGCTTGAAGGTAGTCCTGATCGGGAACCCGCTGCTCTACCACCTTCTTTACGAGTATGATGAGGACTTCCGCAAGCTCTTCAAAATCAGGGTCGACTTTGATACGGAAATGGAGCGCAGCCGGGAAAACGTGCGGAAACTGGCGCAGTTCATCAGCTTTCACTGCCGCCAGCAGAACCTGCGTCATTTCGACCGCGGCGCGGTGGCGAAGGTGGTCGAGTACAGCTCGCGCCTGGCCGAAGATCAGGAGAAGCTGAGTACCCGCTTTAACGAATTGGTGGAGATCCTCTACGAGGCGGACGCCTGGGCCGCGCTCGACGGCGCCAGGTACGTTGAGGCGCGCCACGTCCAGCAGGCCATCGAGGAGAAGCACTACCGCTCCAACCGCGTGGAAGAGAAAATCCAGGAAATGTTCGGCCGGGGTGAGCTTTTGGTCGATACCGACGGCCGCGTTATCGGGCAGGTGAACGGCCTTTCCCTTGTGGACCTCGGTGATTACGTCTTCGGGCGACCCTCACGCATTACGGCGGCCACCGGCCTGGGCCAGCGGGGCGTGGTGCATATTGAGCGAGAAACGAAGATGAGCGGCAATATCCACAGCAAGGGCGTGCTCATTCTGAGCGGCTACCTGGCGGCCAAATACGCCCAGGAAGTACCGCTCAACCTTTCCGCCAGCCTCTGTTTTGAACAGCTCTACACGGGGGTGGACGGCGATTCCGCCTCGAGCGCCGAACTCTACGCCCTTCTTTCGAGCCTGGCCGAGGTACCCCTCGACCAGGGCATTGCCGTCACCGGCTCCATTAACCAAAAAGGGGAAATTCAGCCGGTGGGCGGGGTGACGGCGAAGATCGAGGGATTCTTTCGCGTCTGTCGCCTTAAAGGGCTTACGGGCCGCCAGGGAGTGATCATCCCGTATCAGAACGTGCATAACCTCATGCTGGCAGAAGAAGTGGTCGAGGCGTGTCGCCAGGGTCTTTTCCACATTTACCCGGTGCGCACGGTGGATGAAGGGCTGGCCATTCTTACGGGCATGGAACCGGGGGAACGGTTGCCGGAAGGCGGGTATGCCCCGGGTACGGTGCACTATCGGGTGCTGGAAAAGCTTAAGACCTATCATAAGAAGCTGCAGGCCAAGGAAAAGGGCGAGGAGGCGGAAGGGGAGACAGAAAAGGAAGTAGCGGCTGCGCAGTAGTCCCTCCCGCAATGTTGGGCGCGAGGATCGCGGCTGGCAACGGAGCGTATTTTTTAGAGAGGGCGCGGCAAGACTAGTATTACGCTATCGGTCTTGCCGTGTCACTTTTTCACAACGAAGGTAGGAAATTGCGCGGGGTGGGCCCGGGATTTGCTTACTGGAATTTGGGGGGAGCACCTGGCAGGTGATGCAGGATGTCCGGACAAAGGGAAAACGAGCAGGGCTGCCCTCTTTGTGGTGGCCACCGTGTGGGTCAGGTGGGCAGCAAACAGTTTTTCTGCTGGAATTGCCTGGTCGAATACAACCACCGGCGAGAAGTTTTTCTGGTAACCGAGGAGGGAACATTGGTCGCTTACAGCTTGGCGGGAGGTGAGAACCGTGTTGTTTGAACGCCGCTTCTATACCGGCCTGATTACCGGCGGCCTCTTGGGAGTTGTCGTCGGGGTGATGCTCCTGCCGCGCCGCGAACGGGAGGAAGGGGGCCGCGTAGCGAGTGAGGCACGGCGGGTGAGTCAGCGGGTAACCGGCTGGCTGAAGAAGTAGGAGTGATGTCAGTGCTTTTGCCACGCCGGGCCAGACGCTGGCTTTTTTTGGGCCTACTGGCAGCAGTGGGCCTTTATTTTCTTTATCGAGTGCGGGCTATCCTGCCGCCTTTTCTCTTTGCCATTGCTCTCACCTACCTGCTCAACCCTATGGTCAACTGGCTGGCGCGTAACCGCCTGCCGCGGACGTGGGCCATCGTCATCGTTTATCTTGCCGTAGCCGCCGGCCTTTTAGTGGGCCTCGTTTACGGGGTACCGGCCGTTGCCCGGGAAATCGCCGTTTTTACCGAAGGAATACCGCAATACACGGAAAGGATTCAGGAACTGGTGGACACCCTTGCCCGGCGTTACCACCGGACGCCGCTGCCGGAAAGTGTGCGTCGGGTGATCGACGAAAACATCCGCCGGGGGGAAGTGCTCATCTTACAGGGTCTCCGCACGCTGGTACAGGGGCTGGTCGCGCTCTTTTCCCAAGTTCTGAGCCTGATCGTCGCCCCCATCCTTGCCTTCTACTTCCTTCAGGATAGCGGCGGGCTGACGCGGCGCATCAAAGCCTACGTGCCTCCCGCTTACCAGGAGGAAGTGCTTGCCCTCTTCCGGGAAATCAACCAGGTCCTGCAGAACTTCGTTCTCGGCCGCCTCCTGGTGGCCTTGGTGGTGGGTCTCCTTACGTTCGTGGGCCTGGCCCTCATCGGCATGGAGTTTGCCCTCGTCCTGGGACTAATTGCGGGCATCGCCGACCTCATTCCCTATTTCGGACCCATCCTGGGTGCCCTCCCGGCAGTGCTCCTGGCCGGAATGGAATCGGCCAGAATGATTGTTTATACAGTCATTGTTTTCCTGGTGGTGCAGCAAATCGAGAGCAATATCCTTTCGCCCCTCATTCTGGGCGAGAGCGTCGGCCTGCACCCCGTCCTGGTGATCTTCGCCCTGCTGGCGGGAGGTCACCTTTACGGCGTCTGGGGGGTCTTGCTCGCCATCCCTGTGGCGGCGATTTTGCGCCTTTTGCTGCGCTATGCCTACCGCCACCTGAGCGGCACGCGGGAATGAATACGGGCCGCGAGCCGGCACCACAAGGAAATTGACAGGCAAAAGCCCTGAAGGGTATAATGAGCCAAGCGAAAGCGCCAAAGTTCTCTAGAGGTGGTGAAAACGGTGACCGGCCACGAGTTGCGGCGCCGGTTCCTTGAGTATTTCCGTCTGCAGGGCCACGTGGTTCTGCCCAGTTCTTCGTTGGTGCCGGAAGACGATCCTACTCTTTTGTTCACCAACGCTGGAATGGTTCAGTTCAAAAATGTCTTCCTGGGGTTGGAGAAGCGTCCCTACCGGCGGGCGGCAACCGCGCAAAAGTGCGTGCGGGCAGGCGGGAAGCATAACGATTTGGAAACCGTCGGGCGTACGGCCCGTCACCATACATTCTTTGAGATGTTGGGTAACTTCTCCTTCGGTGATTATTTCAAGCCGGAAGCGATCGCTTTCGCCTGGGAGTTTCTGACGCAAGAGCTCGGCCTGCCCCGGGAAAGGCTTTCCGTAACGGTTTACCAGGACGACGAAGAGGCCTTGCGTCTTTGGCAGCAGATTGCTGGCCTTCCCCGGGAACGGATCGTGCGGCTGGGGGAAAAGGACAACTTCTGGGCGATGGGCGATACCGGCCCCTGCGGTCCTTGCAGTGAAATTATCTACGACCGGGGCGAACAGTACCGCTGTAGCCACCGGCCCTGCGCCCTGGGTGTGTGCGATTGCGACCGGTGGCTCGAAATCTGGAACCTGGTCTTTATGCAGTTTAACCGGGACGAGAAGGGTGAGATGACGCCCCTGCCGCGACCCAGTATTGATACCGGTATGGGCCTGGAACGGATGGCGGCGGTGCTTCAGGGCGTGGAGAGCAACTTCGAAACCGACCTCCTTTGGCCCCTGGTCAAGGCGGTAGAAAAACTGTGCGGCAAGCGCTACCGGGGGGGCGAGGAAGGCTTTCCCTTCCGGGTAATCGCCGACCATGCCCGGGCCTGCACCTTCTTGGTGGCCGACGGGGTGGTACCGAGCAACGAAGGACGGGGCTATGTACTGCGCCGCATCCTCCGCCGGGCAGTGCGCTTTGGGCAAGCGCTGGGCATCGGGGGAGGATTCCTCCATAACCTGGTGGGCAACGTGGTGACCCTGATGGGTGAAGCCTACCCGGAGCTGGTCACGGCGGCGCCGCGCATTACCGAGATCATTCGCCGGGAAGAAGAGCGCTTCCGCGAAACCCTGGAAGAAGGTGTGCGGGTAGCGACCGAATTCCTGACCAAGGCGCGGGCGGCGGGGCGCCTTGCCCTGGGTGGCGAAGAAGCTTTCCTTCTTTACGATACTTACGGTTTTCCCCTCGATCTGGCGCGCGACCTCGCGGCGGAGTACGGCATGGGCGTCGACGAGGAAGGTTTTCGGCGATGCCTGGAGGAGCAGCGGCGGCGCGCCAGGGCGGCGCGGGCCGAACGGGGAGTGGGCGGCGTGGCGGGAATGGAAGGCCCGGTCTTTTCCCTGGAACTTGCGCCGACGGTTTTCCGGGGTTACACAACTTTGGCCGGACAAGCCACCATCCTCGCCCTATGGCAGGACCAAGCGGCGGTACCGCGCTTGACGGCCGGCGAGCAGGGCATCGCCATCCTCGACGAGACGCCTTTTTATGCCGAAGCCGGAGGCCAGGTCGGCGATAGCGGTTGGCTCACCTGGCCCGGAGGTCGGGCCACCGTAGATGATGCCCAGGCGGTGGGCGGACGGACCTGGCACCGCGTGAGGGTGGAGGCGGGGGAGCTGACGACCGGACAGAAGGTGGAAGCGCAGGTTGACGGAAAGCGTCGCGCGGCCATTGCCCGTCACCATTCGGCCACACACCTCTTGCACCGTGCTCTGCGGGAGATTCTCGGCTTGCACGTGCAACAGGCGGGGTCCTTGGTTGACGCAGAGCGCTTGCGCTTCGATTTCAGCCATTTTGATCCTCTCTCACCGGCCGAAATCCAGGCGGTGGAGCGGTTGGTCAACGAGAAGATTCTTGCGGCCCTCCCGGTAGAGGTAAAGGAAACTACGCTGGAAGAAGCCAAAGCGATGGGCGCGCTGGCCCTCTTTCAGGAGAAGTACGGTACGCGGGTGCGCCTGGTACGCATGGGAGACTTCAGCCTGGAACTCTGTGGCGGCACCCACGTGCGCAATACGGCGGAGATCGGCCTCTTCAAGATTACCGCGGAGGGCGGCATCGGCGCGGGAATCAGGCGGCTGGAAGCGGTGGCGGGTACGGCGGCCCTCGATTTCCTGGCCGCGCGGGAGGGCGAATGGGAGGCCTTGGCCACGCTTCTCAAGGTCCCGCCGGAGCAGGTGCGGTCAAAGGTTGCCGGCCTCCTGGAAACCTTGCGCCAGCAGGAGCGGGTTATTGCCCGGCTGCAGGCGCAACTGAGCCGCTATCAGTTGGCCGAGTTGCTTGGCCAAGCACGGGAAGTGGACGGGGTGAGGGTGCTGGCCGCCCAGGTGGAAGGAGCAGACGCGGCCACCTTAAGGGATTTGGCGGATACCGTGCGTGAGCGGCTCGGTTCGGCGGTGGTCGTCCTCGGGGCACCCGCGGGAGAAAAGGTGAATTTGGTGGCGACAATCAGCAAGGACCTGCTGGAGCGGGGCCTGCACGCCGGGCAGTTGATCCGCCAGGTGGCCGCGATTACAGGCGGCAGTGGCGGCGGCCGCCCGGACATGGCTCAGGCCGGTGGCAGAAAACCGGAGAAGTTACCGGAGGCCCTGGCGAGGGCCGCAGAAATCGTAGCAGCGCTGTGCCGGGGGTGAGAAGGTGGGCCATAACGCCTTCGACGAAACGGTGATGTTCCGGGTAGCAAAGGAAGAGGCGGTCGACGCCCGCCAGGTCTTGACCGCGGTCTACCAGGCACTTAAAGAGAAAGGTTACCATCCGATCAACCAGTTGGTGGGGTACCTTCTCTCCGGTGATCCGGCCTACATCACGAGCCACGCGAATGCCCGGAATCTAATCCGCCGCCTGGAAAGGGATGAACTGCTGGAGGAGTTGTTGCGGAGCTACCTGGAACGGCAAGAATAGCCATGGAATACCGTTTCCTCGGTGCAACCGGTATCAGGGTTTCGCGCCTTTGCTTTGGTTCCTTGACC
>JACIYD010000119.1 GCA_014360105.1 Clostridia bacterium | reverse complement strand
TAGATTATGAGGTGCGAACCCAATATTGGGTCGCTTGCGCCGGTTAGAACAAATCGACTAGGACATCATTGCACCAGGGCAGCCGACCTTACTCCTCCAGGTCCTGTACTTCTTAGCCGTGAATGGTAATGGTCGGCATAGTTTTCGCGCTCGCACCGTCGGGCTTTGACGTTTACCACGAGAAGGTGATGGCTGCCTGGGGGCAGGAAACCTCGCAGGGCCGGTTGGCCCCGCACGGTCCGCAAACGTATTTGATGCTCTTCCGGTGCTCTTCCTTTACTGCCACCACTTCGTCATCGTAGTCGTCCATGATTACCTGGAGCACGCCTTCCGGGCAAGCTTCCACGCACTTGCCGCAGCCGTCGCACTTATCAGTATCGACGGTGACAAACCAGTCGCCGGAGCCGTCTCGGTAGCCGTAATTGGTCAGCACCGGCCTCCCCCCTTCTCCTACCCCGCTTACTTTGCCTTCTGCAGCAGCCACATGGCGAAGAGGCCAGTCACTATTGCCCAGGCAACCTGAGCGCCGTAGCGCGGTTTCAGGGCTTTCACCGCTAGCTCCTTCTCGCTTCGGCTCACGATGCCGATGTTCTTTGAGCTGCCGATGATGGCAAAGTCCTTTCCCGCGCCGATCCGCTGGAGCAGGGTCACTACCCGGTGGGCCATGGCCGAGCTACAGGCGGGCAGGTACCGTATTCTTCGGCGAGCCCTTGCGCAAAAGACCCACCGCCTCCGACTTGGCAAAGATCACGCAGGCGCTGCCGGACGGCCTATCTTTGACTGACCACCGTTGCTATGGCCTCAAGGCCCGCTGTGTGCGGGTCTTTCTCCCGCCGCACGTCGCAAATCTGGGGTATACCCCGCCGATTCTTGTTGACCACTTCTATTGCCTCGTCCAGGGCTTCGTCGGTAATCTCCTTCCCCGTGTCCACCCTTCCAAGGGCTTCCTAAAACCGTCCAGCTCCTGGCGTCAGCACAGCCCCGCGCGCTTGCTCTGCACCTTCATGGGATGGTGGAAGTAATGGAAAACGGGCCGAACCAGCCGAGGAAGTAGGTGCCTCTTTGTTCCGGCACCTCCCAACGCCATAATAGCGCGCATCTGCCTTTTCAGACATCGCTTAAAGGAAGGAAAACCAGATTACACCCGATGGGTGCCTTGGGTTTAACCCTAAGGGGTGAACTTGGCGCCAGGCCGTGGTCGACGATTTTTCGGCGATCTGGTGGGTAGGCATGACGTCCCGAGCCATTTCCACGATGGCTGTATGGGTGTGGGTCCGGCCCACGTCCAGCACCGTTCCCCCGTAGGCAACAGGATGCCGAAGCGTTCGTGCTAGGCCTCCGGGAGCTTTCGCGAAATGCCCAGGATCCATTCCAGGTCCAGGGTCGTTAAATAGTGGCCGGGAGAGCCATGGCCCGTAATGTTTGCAGCAGGCTTGGTGGCACTTGCCATTAGCGGCGCCCGGAAGCAGGAAAAGGGCTACCAGAGAGAGAAAGGGCGTAATGTTTAAACGAGGCTGACAATCTGAAGGAGAGGGTGGCGATGACTAGGCAGGCGCGAGGGACCCTGGCGGTTGCGGGCAGCGCGGCAGCGATCTTTTGGCCGGGGGCAATGATCTTTGGCTATCCCGGAGTGATGGCCCCACACTGGCAGACCGTGTTCGGCGTGGGGCGGGCGGCGATCGGCAATTGCCTCTTTTTCGTGCTCGCAGCCCTGGGCGTATTCATGTTTCTTGTGGGCCGGTGGCAGGAGAAAGCGGGCACACGGGTGATGATTACTATCGGGGCGGCGCTTTGCGGCCTCGCGGTTCCAGTGGCCGCCTATGCAGGTCACCTCTATCTGATTTACCTTTGGGCTTTTCTCACCGGCACCTCGTCTTGTTTCGTCTATATTCCGGCCCTGACCACGGTGCAGCGCTGGTTTCCAGAAAGAAGAGGGCTTGTCTCCGGCATGGTCAACCTCACCTTTGGCCTTTCGGCGGCCATTATGTCGCCGATTTTCAATGGCCTTCTCAAGGCTTGGGGCTACGTCCCCATGAATCTCCTTGTGATGGCGGTCGCCCTTGCGGTAGGTCTCGTCGCGGCGCAGTTCACGGAAACACCCGAACGGGCGTGCTTCACCGATGTAGGGGCTTTACCCAGGCCTGGCAGCGCACCGCCCCGGAGAAAGCCAGGCCCTTCTCTCACGGTGGCGCAGACCCTGAGGACAGCGAGCTTCTGGTTTCTCTGGCTCGTTTGGGCCATGCAGGGTGCGGCAGGTATTGGCATGGTAACGCTCTCGGTCATGTTTGGGCTATCTCGGGGCTACTCTCTGGAAGGGGCAGTGCTCGTCCTCACCGCGTTTAATCTGACGAACGGGTTCAGCCGGATCATCACCGGCTATGTTTCTGACCTAGTAGGGCGAAACATCACTATGAGCCTGGCCTTCCTGGCCGCGGGGATTGCCTATTTCGTCTTGCCGTTCATCTGGGCCTTGGCCGGTGTGGCCTTACTGGCGGCAGTGGTCGGGTTTGCCTTTGGCACGCTCTTTGCCGTTTCCGCGCCGCTGGCCACCGACTGCTTCGGGATCAGGCACTTCGGCGCGATTTTCGGCCTAGTGTTTACGGCCTATGGTTTCGTCGCCGGGGCGCTCGGTCCGTCCCTTGGGGGGTACCTGGCGGACCTTACGGGCAGTTTTGTCCCGGTGTTTGCCTATCTGGGAGCGTTTTGCCTGATCTCGGGCGTTTTCATTCACTTTGTCACGCCCCCGCTGGGGGAGGCGGTAGGGGTAGAGCAGGCCCGGCGCCCTGCTTCTTCTTGAGAGGATTTGGCCGGCAATCGTCAAAAGAGCCTCCACGCTAGGGTTACCATTAAGATTATCCGCAGGAAGGGGGTAACCTCCATAACTCTAAAGTTATTTTAGCGCGACAGGTTCAGGGATTTTGTTTCGGAAGCATCGCCAGGGAAAGCGATGCGGGTGCCCAGGCAGATTACACCCCTAAGGGCAACTCAGGGTTAACCTTTAGGGGTGAAAAGAAGGTTATTTAGAGGCCGGGGTTTAGTTAGAACGTGCGGGCCGGGGGGCGCAGAAGCAGGCAGCCAATACATCCGACTGCGGCCATCAGAGCACCGAGCTGGAAAGGCACGGTAAAGGAAGCCAGCGTGTCCGCTAAATACCCCGCAAGCGTGGGGCCGCTCGCCTGGCCGACGGCAAAGAAGGCGGCAACGAACCCCAGAGCCGCCGGTGCCAACCGGCCGCCAACCCAGTCGCCGCAGATGGCCGCCACAATGCTGGCAATGGCCGTCTGGGTGAGGCCGAAGAGCATCGCCGAGAGCCAGAGGCCGGCTACGGCGCCGGTAAAGAGGGCGAAAATGAGGTTACAAAGAGCAAGGAGGGCGTAAATGACCGCCAATACCCGCAAGCGCCCAAGGCGGTCCGAAATAACCCCCCAGAAGAGCCCGCTAAAGATGGCAAAAACACCGGCCACCGCCCAAACGCGGCCGGCCAGCGCCGGCTCCAGCCCCCAGTCCTGGACGATGGTCTGGCTGGAAAAGGTGCCGTAAATAATGTAAGAGAGGCCAAAGGTGAAATAGACTAACCCCAGGTACCAGAGCGGCCGCAGGCCGTAGACGCTGCCCCAACCAGGGGTTTGCCCTGCCGTAGCCGCCGACCCATAAGCGGTCCCGCCGGCCGCCTTTTCGCTTGGCTCCAGGCCGATGGGCGCAAGCCCCAGTTCCGCCGGGCTATTGCGCAAGAAACGGTAGGCCACTGCCCCGCAGAGCAGGACCAGCCCGCCCAACAAGAACCAACTGCAGCGCCACCCGAGGTGGGGCCACCACCCGACAATCCGCGGGACGAGAAAGCCGCTAAGGGCGGCACCGATGCCGCAGCCCCCTACGAAAACACCGGTAGCCATCGCCCTCCGGCGCCGGGCAAACCAAGCCGAGGCCAGCCCCATCACCGAGATGTTTGCGCCCGCGCTGGCCAGGCCTACCACCAGTTGGCAGGCGGCCGCTACGGGAAAAGAGGGTGCAAGGCCGGTGAGCAGCATCCCCAGACCGGCCACCAGCATGGAACAACTGATCACCTGCCGCGGCCCGTACTTGGCCGCCAAGAAACCGCCGATGGCCGTGAAGGCCATATAGCCGGCCAACCCGGCGCTGCCGATGACGCCCATTTGCGTGTTACTCAGGCCCAGGCCCTGCTTCATGTAAGGCACAATAATGTTGTAACCGAAACGCGCCAGTCCGAGGCAACCGACAACCGTGATTACACCGGCCACCAGAATAACGTAACCGTAATGAAATTTCGCCCCCGCTTGCGGCGGTGCCGTTTCAGGAACGGGTGATAGTGGCACGCCCTTCCCCTCCCCTGCGAAATGCCAATATCTGAGGCGAGCTCTGCCCATGCGCCCCTCCGGCAGCGATATTGCTCTTAGGCCTTGACACCGGCCGCTCCTACCTCTACCTCGGGCTGAGGTCGCCGCAGCAGCAGCGACCCGACCAGGCCTACAAGCGAAACCGCCGTCGCCAGGATAAAGGCCCAGGTAAAGGTATGGGTTGCATCCGCGAGATACCCGCCAACCGCGGGCCCCAGAGCCTGACCTACACCGAAAAAGAGGGTGACAAAGCCCAGGCCTGCCGGCGCCAGTTGACGGCCAACGTAATCGCCGCTGGCCGCGGCCATGATGGTGGGAATACTCCAGGCGCTGAGGCCGAAAAGAACCGCGGACAGGTAAAAGGCAGGCGTAACCTTGAAGAGAGCAAAGACCAGATAGGCCACCGCAAGCGTAAGATAGACCAAAGCCGCGCCGTACTTGCGCCCCAGGCGGTCGGAAACCCACCCCCAAAGGACGCCGCAGAAGATGCTGAGGCCCCCCACGAGCGCCCAGAGGCCGCTTGCCTGCCCGGCGGTCCAGCCGATCTCGTTTTTCAGGTAGGCAGCAAAGAAGGTCATGTAGATTACGTAGGAGAAACCGTACATGAAATAGACGATACCCAAATGCCAGACTTCTTTCTTGCGGTAGACGAGCCCCCATTGGAGCGCACCGGACCCCTTAGCCGTGCCGCTCCCACCCGCCCGGCCGGCAGAGGCGGCTCCCACCGGCGCCAAACCGATTTCTTCGGGCCGGGCCCGCAGAAAGGTATAGCACACACCACTGATCACCAGGACCAGGCCGCCAAGGTAGTACCAGGCAAACGACCAACCGGCCGCACCGTAGGCCTGGAGAATGCGCGGCACGAGCAGGGCGCCCAGCATCGTCCCGACGCCGATACCCCCGGAGACTATACCGGTCGCAAAGCCGCGATACCGCATGGTAAACCAGACCGAACCCAGAGCCATCGCCGGAACGTAAGCCCCGCCGTTGCCCAGGCCGGTCAAGAGCCGCATGGCAAACGCCCAGGGAAATGACTTTGCCAGGCCGGTGAGCACCATAGTCACGCCCATGAGGACCAGGGAGAGGCTGATCACGTAGCGGCTGCTATAACGGGCGGCAAGGAAACCACCGATCAAGGAAAAGATAAGATAACCGACAAAATTGCCGGTGCCCAGTAAGCCGGCCTGGGTATAAGTGAGGGCCAATCCTTCTTTCATCGGCGGCAGGATGAGCGTATACGTCAG
>JACIYD010000118.1 GCA_014360105.1 Clostridia bacterium | reverse complement strand
CCCGGGCAAAGAGCTGCGGCGAGCTGATGCCCCAGGCCACGGGCAAGGTGCCGGTGGTCCGGCCCCAGGACACCGTCTGGCCGGCCCAGAGCTCTTCCAGCGGCGGCCAGAGGGGGTCGATGACCGCCGAGGGAGCGTTGCTGGGCAAAGTGACGCGGTTGGAGCGGGCGACGTGAATGAACCGCCCGCCGGGAAGGATTCGGCCCAAGTCAAGATAAAAGCTGTGGTTCGGCCGGCCAAGGTAGAGATACCAGTTGGTTGCCCGTTCGTCGATCTCTACGTCGACGTAGGGGGCGTTCGTGCCGTCAAAGTGCTCGACCTCGGTGACGTCGTATACCCGAATGACCGGCCTGGACTTCTCCCACGCGGTTGGGCCGAACATCTGGCTGACTTCCTGTTGTTTGGCTGCGGTGACCTCCCAATAGGCGTGCAGCCAGTAAGGATCTTTAACCAGGGCCACGATTTCGTCGGACCCGTAACGCGCCGGCAGGTCTTCACTTTTTGCCGGCAGGGGTTCTCTGACCGGCTCCGGTAAAATGCGGGCGCCCCGGCGTCGCAGGAAGGAAAAAAACGCGATGAACAATAGCAGGGCGCCACCGAGGAAAAAGACCCAAATCATCGTCCCTGCTCCTTTGGACTTTTTTCGCGCAACGCTAATAGTATGTCCAAAGGAGCTTTCTTTTTATAGAGAAAGGAGGCCTGGAATCCAAAGGCCCCCCGGCCAAATCTAGTTCTGCAACCCACTTTTGGTATAATTTAACAAGCCACCGGCGAGAACAACGGCTACCTCTCGGGGTGAGAGGTCATGGCGGACGCGCAAAACCTGCCCGCGCGTGAGATTCTTTACTTGCAATTCGTTGTCGCTGGCAAGGCTCTCGCGCACGTTCTCTATTACCAGCCGATCGCCCTGGTTGATGGCGTCGTAATCTTCTTCCCGCACGAACAGGAGCGGGAGAAGGCCGAAGTTGATCAGGTTGGCGCGGTGGATGCGGGCAAAAGACTTCGCCAGCACGGCTTTGATCCCGAGGTACATCGGCACCAACGCCGCGTGCTCGCGGCTCGAGCCCTGGCCGTAATTCTGGCCGCCCACCAGGATGCCGCCGCCCGCGTCCTTTGCCCGGTCGGCAAATCCCGGGTCAAGGCCGGCAAAGGCGTAAGCGGAGATGGCGGGGATGTTGGAGCGCAGGGGCAGCACTTTGCTCCCGCCGGGAAGGATGTCATCGGTGGTGATATGGTCCCCCAGCTTGAGGAGCACTTCGCCTTCCAGGCGATCGGGGAGAGGCCCGGTGCGGGGCAAAGGTTTGATATTCGGCCCGCGCCTGATGGCCACCTCGGCCGGATCCGAAGCAGGCGGCAAAATGAGGCGGTCGTCGGCCGGCAGGGTAGCCGGCCAGGTCACCTGCGGGTAGGGTCCGAGCGTACGGGGATCGGTGAGTACTCCGGTGAGGGCACTGGCCGCGGCGACTTCCGGGCTGGCGAGGTAAACCTGGGCGTCACCGGTGCCGCTGCGGCCGCGAAAATTGCGGTTAAAGGTGCGGAGGGAAACCCCGGCCGAAGGGGGAGCTTGTCCCATGCCGATGCAGGGACCGCAGGCCGGCTCCAGGATACGCGCCCCGGCGGCAAGCAGGTCGGCCAGCGCCCCGCTTTGTGCCAGTAGCCGCAATACCTGGCGCGAGCCCGGGGCAATAACCAGGCTCACCCGGGGATGTACGGTTTTGCCGCGCAAAATGGCCGCTACGCGCATCAAATCCGCATAGGAAGAATTGGTACAGCTACCGATGGCCACTTGGTCAAGCGGTACGGGTCCCACCTCGTGTACCGGCGCCACCGCATCGGGACTGTGGGGCCGGGCAACCATTGGTTCGAGCTTCTCCAGGTCAAGCGTAATCGTTTCTGCATAGCGGGCATCCGGATCGGCGGCGAGAGGCTGCCAGGCCGCCGCACGTCCCTGGGCGGCCAGGAAGGCGCGCGTCTGGGTGTCGCTGGGAAAAATGGAAGTGGTGGCGCCCAGTTCCGCGCCCATGTTACAGATGGTCGCCCGTTCCGGGACGCTCAGGGTTTGCACGCCCGGACCGCCGTACTCAAAGATTTTCCCTACACCACCCTTCACACTCAGGCGTCCCAGGAGGGTAAGAATGACGTCCTTGGCCGTCACCCAGGGGGCAAGCTTTCCCTCAAGGTATACCAGGACGATTTGCGGCATGGTGAAGTAGAAGGGTCCGCCCGCCATGGCTACCGCCACGTCGAGGCCGCCGGCGCCGATGGCCAGCATGCCCAGACCACCGGCGGTGGGTGTATGGCTGTCGGCACCGAGCAGGGTCTCACCGGGTATGCCGAAGCGCTCCAGGTGCACCTGGTGGCAGATACCGTTGCCCGGCCGGGAGAAGTAAATGCCGTACTTGGCGGCTACCGTCTGCAAAAAAAGGTGGTCGTCGGCGTTCTCGAAACCGGTCTGCAGCGTATTGTGGTCTACGTAGCTCACTGCGAGTTTGACGCGCACCCGCGGCAAATTCATCGCCTCAAACTGGAGGTAAGCCATGGTGCCGGTTGCGTCCTGCGTGAGGGTCTGGTCAATACGAATTCCCACCTCGTTGCCAGGCACAAGCGCACCGTGCACCAGGTGCTGCTCGATAATCTTCTCGGTCAGGGACAGCCCCAAGGGCAAACCTCCTCTCCCCAGTCCTTTGGCCGAAGTATAACAAAAGGTATCCCAAAGGTGCAACCGCAGAGGCCTTTCCCCTTGGACTTTTTTCCACGGAGGTGGGGAAGGGAAAGGATACGGAGGAGGCGAAAAAAGAAACAAGTCGGCTCGGGAGGCGGCACTCTTGTTGGTAGGGGTTTGCCATCTTGAACTGCGGCTGGCCCAAGCCGCAAGCCTCAAGGACAAGCGGCGGATCATCAAGAGCATACGCGACCGGGTGCGCCATCGGTTTAACGTTTCCATTGCCGAAGTGGACCACCACGACAACCATAAACTGGCCGCCCTGGCCTTGGCCATGGTCAGTAACGGCACGGTGCCCATCCACCGTACCTTTGGCGAAATCATGCGTATGTTGGGCGGCTACCCGGAATTAGAAATCATCTTTCATCGCGTGGAGATTCTCTGAGGGGGCAGCCTGTCTCCGGGCGGCCCGCAAGAAAAGGCAGATCAGCTCCTGAAACCGGAGCGAAGGAGGAAGCGGCGTGCGGGAAGCAGAAGCATACCGGGCGAGGGTGGAAGCGAAGGCCCGCGATCAGGGCATCGACCTCGTGGGGATTGCCGACCTTACCGGGGAGCGGCCGGCCGTACATCACCTGCCGCCGGACCTGGTTGCGGTTTTCGACCGTGCCGTTTGCCTGGCGGTACGCGTCTCACCCACGGTGCTGGCCACGGTGAGGGACGGACCCAATCACCTCTATTATCATCATTACCGCCAATTGAACTTTCTCCTGGACCGCGCGGCGCTTGCGGTGGCGCGCGAAATAGAGGCCTTGGGCTACCGCGCCCTGGCCGTGGCGGCTTCGCAGATCATCGATTGGACGCACCAGTTGGGACATGTTTCCCATAAGGACGTGGCACGCCTGGGTGGCCTGGGCTGGCGGGGGCGGAATAACCTGCTGGTCACCCCGGCCTACGGCGCCCAGGTGCGCCTGGTCACAGTTCTCACAGACCTGCCGCTGGAGCCCGCATCGCCCTTGGGCCAAGACTGCGGTGCCTGCCGCCGCTGCCTGGCGGTTTGTCCGGCCGGCGCCATCCACGAGCAGCCGACGGCCTTCGACCACCAGGCCTGCTTTGCCAAGTTAAAGGAATTCGGCAAGACACGCGGCATCGGCCAGTATATTTGCGGGCTTTGTGTGGCCGCCTGCCCCGGCCGGGCGACTTCTGGCCGGGAATTTTGAGGCCACGGGAGCGGCAGTTACTGCCCGGCGCAGGAGGCACGACATTTGGGCAAAGTACGGGAACCCGATCCGGTAAAGCTTTTCGTAGGCATTCTTACCAGCGACCCCGCCCTTCTGGTGCCGCTCCGGCTTCGGCTGGAAGCGGCCCTGGGGCCGGTGGACCTCGTCGGTCCCTTGCTGGATTTTAACTATACCCGCTACTATGAAGCGGAGATGGGTCCGGCCCTCAAGCGGCAGTTCTGGAGTTTTGCGCGCCTGGTGGCGCCGGATGCCCTGCCGGGCGCAAAGCTTCTTACGAACGACATTGAGCAAGAATTTGCCGTAGAAGGAAAGCGCCGGGTCAATCTTGACCCGGGCTATCTGGCGGAAGCCAAGCTGGTGCTGGCGACCACCAAGGACTACGCCCACCGTCTCTACCTAGGCCATGGCATTTTCGGTGAAGTAACCCTTATCTACCGCCGGGGCGAGTTCGTAGCCCTGCCCTGGACCTACCCCGATTATCGCAGTGAAGAGTACCTGGGTTTTTTCCTGGAACTGCGCGCGGTCTACCGGCGGCAAATCAGGGGTATGGCGGGCCGGGCATGAAACCCGCCCAAGTGCGACTAGGCTTCTCTTGGGATGCAGATTACCTGTCCTACCTGAAGGTTGTTCGGATCAACTCCCGGATTGAGCCCCTGGATGCTTTCGACAGTGGTGTTAAAGCGCCGCGCCAGGCTGAAGAAGGTGTCCCCGGCGCGAATGGTATAGGCAAAAGATCCTCCGGGGCAAGCCCGCGGCGGGCGCGCCCGCGGAATACAGATTATCTGGCCCACACGAAGGTTGATCGGGCTGACAAACGGGTTGGCCTCTTGAATGGCCTCCACCGTGGTACCAAAACGGCGGGCGAGGCTGAAGAAGGTATCGCCGAGCCGGATGGTATAGGCGAAGGTTCCCGGCGGACAAACACCAGGTCGTGGCACCGCGGGCACGCAGATTTGCTGCCCGATCAGGAGCGCATTGGGATCCACGCCCGGGTTCGCCCGGCGCAGATCTTCGACGGTGATGCCGAAACGCCTGGCAATGTTGAAGAAAGTATCCCCAGCTCTAATGGTATAGATGGTCGAACCCGGGGGACAGACGACCGGCGGCACCGCAAGGGGAATGCAGATTACCTGACCTACCTGCAAGCGATCGGGGTCAATACCGGGGTTGGCCTCGATGAGATCGTCCAGCGATACGCGAAAACGACGGGCAATGGCAAAGAGGGTATCGCCCGGACGGACGGTGTAAAGATTGCCCTCGGGGCAAGGCGGTACTTGGCCGTTCGGCATGCCAAATCACTCCCTAGCATTTTCTGGTTATAACATATGCCTGCCCGCACGGTCTGGTGAAGAGGCCCGCACCGGCCATGCCCGTCCCGCTATTGACGCCTCTGCGGGGCGACGTTATAATGATGTTGCAAGTACGGGGCGTAGCTCAGGATGGCTAGAGCGCACGGTTCGGGACCGTGAGGTTCGGGGGTTCAAGTCCCCCCGCCCCGACCATTCGTATTTTGTTTCTCGCTTCTTTCCCTCCATCGTTCACTAAAATTCTTCAGCATGCCCGATCGGCCGTCTTTGCTACCTCATACCGGTCAGCAGTCCCCTATGGGGCGCGGCCTCACAAGGAAGGCAAGAAATTGCACGGGGCCGGCCTGGGATTTGCCCCAGGCGAGTAGCAAGGTAGTGGAGCTTGCAGTCGCGGGATTAAACCCTGGGCTAAGCCCGAC